>NZ_JAHDSX010000069.1:0-7903 GCF_020969955.1 Allobaculum fili
CAGGATGATTTTTTCAACAGGTAGAAAATCATCCTTTTCGTCATGCCTGAGACGCAAAATATAAGAAATAACAACGCTCATGAACAGGGTATACGATTTTTATCCCTCCTTAACTTAATGACATTGGTAAGAGGAGATTTAAAAACAAGTCTTCGGGCTTGACTTTCCAAAATAGTTAGTCGATGCTAATCATCAATCCAAGGCAAATTTCGGCCGAAAAGAACGGTTTTTCATTCTGATCTTTACCATTCTGGATTTGAACGGACGGAATCGATTCCGCTCGTCAGGCAGGCAAAACAGTAACGTTTTGCAGGGATCGTCTGAACCAGCTCTTTTCTGGTCGATCGATAAAACAGAAAAGAAAAGAATAGAAAGCAGGTAAATTTATGAGTTCAGCCTTCCCATTCAAAAAAGTCATGCGCAATGCGATCCTTCTGCTCGTTGTCGCCTCCATGGCTCTGTTTGCGGGCGCATGCTCGAGTTCGAATGATTCGAATTCGACAGCCGCTTCCGAAATGCGCACGGTTCAGACCGATAAGGGCGAAGTGGAAATTCCCGTGAATCCGCAGCGCATTGTCAGCGACTACTATCTTGGCGAGTTTCTTGCGGTTGATGTGAAACCGGTGATTGCTTCTCCGTACGCTTTAAACAATCCGTATCTGGATGGCCTCACAGACGGCATCGAACCGATGAACATCACTTCCGCGGAAACGACACTCGAGCAGTTTACGGCAGCCAAGCCGGATCTGATTGTCACCATTACCGAAGCGGACTACGACAAGTATTCAAAAATTGCGCCGACCGTTTACATTCAGGACGGCAAGCGCAGCGATGAAGATACATTCCGCTACGTTGCCGATCTTGTAGGCAAATCCAAAGAAGCGGAAGACTATATCACAGCCTTCAATGAAAAAGTGGATTCCAAAAAGGAAGAAATCCAGAACATCGTCGGCGATCAGACCGTTTCGATTCTCGAAGTCTGGCCGCAGCAGATTTACACCATGGGCTCTCACTTTGCCCGGGGCGGATCCATCCTTTATGACATGTGGGGACTGAAAGCCCCAGAACCTATTCAGAGCACCATGGTCGACGGGGACGAAACGTATAAAGTCATTTCTCTGGAAGCTCTGCCCGAGTATGCCGGCGACTTCGTTCTGTATGGCGTACTGGACGGTACCGATCCGGCTTTCGTAACGTCTTCCAATCTCTGGAATTCTTTGCCGGCCGTACAGAACGGCAAGACGTTCCCATATGAACAGGTAGCCTTCATGCATCGCGATCCGATTACGCTCAATAAGCAGGCCGATCTGTTCATCGAATTTTTCGAGAAATTCCAGGAGAACTAATGATGCAGACCAGTACGAAGAAAACGATCTTCTTTCTGGTGATTCTTACGATCGCAGCGGTTTTCGCTGCGATCCTTTCTGTCTTTCTGGGCAGTACGGACATTTCCTGGCAGACCGTACTCGAAGCGCTCTTTCGCCCGGATCTGACCAGTCACCAGCAAATCGCCGTCGTGGAACTGCGCCTGCCGCGAACGATCGGCGACCTTCTTGTCGGGGCCGGTCTGGCCAGTGCCGGCGCGCTCATGCAGGGCATGACGCGAAATCCCTTAGCGGACAGCGGTCTGCTTGGCATTAACGCGGGTGCCTCCTTCGGTGTGGCGCTCTGTCTGGCGTTCTTTTCCAATGTCACGTTTGGTCTGACGATTTTTGTCTCCTTTCTTGGGGCGGCCGTTTCCGTCTTTCTGGTGTTCGGTCTGCTATTACTGAAGCATCGAAAACTGGATGCAACCCGCCTCGTTCTGGCCGGTCTTGCGGTAAGCATGTTCTTAACCGCGCTGACCCAGGGCATTTCCATTTTGACGAATACCGGACAGTCGCTGACCTTCTGGAGTGCCGGCCGTACGGCGGGTATCCGCATGGATCAGCTTAAAATCGCGGCACCGGTCCTAATTGCTGCATTAATTGCGGCCCTTCTGCTTTCCCGACAGGTTTCCCTGCTTTCGCTTGGCGAAGAAGCAGCCCGCTCGCTCGGTCTGAATCTCAATCGCTCCCGGCTGCTGACGATTCTGGTCGTCCTGCTTCTGGCGGGTACGAGTACTGCGCTTGCTGGCCCGGTCGCCTTTGTCGGTCTTCTCGTTCCCCATATCGTCCGCCGCATTGCGGGCGGCCGGTATGAAGCCATTCTTCCCTGCTCCATGATGCTTGGCGCCTTGATGATGGTTCTGGCGGACATTCTGTCCCGTACCCTCAATGCGCCGACAGAAACGCCGGTCGGCCTGATCTTTGCGGTGATCGGTGTTCCGGCTTTCATCTGGATCAGCCGAAAGGAGGAAGAAACCGATGCGTAAAAAACAGAAACAAATCTGGATTCCTCTGCTCATGGCCGTTCTGCTCGTTCTGGGCATTCTTTTCGATCTGAATGCCGGCTACGCGCAGATTCCCCTATCGGAGCTGTTTGCGGGCAATCCCGTTTTGCTCGATATTCGTCTTCCCCGGGTTCTCGCCTGCGTTCTGGTCGGTGCCGGACTTTCCCTTTCCGGAGCAGTTTTGCAGGGGGTTACCCGCAACGATATGGCTGAACCGGGCATTCTTGGCATTAACGCCGGAGCCGGTCTGGCCATCGCGATTTTTATCGTCTTCTATCAGGGCGGCAATACGAACTGGTCGCTGATGATGCCGATCCTTGCCTTTCTGGGCTCAGGCGGCGTTTTCTGGATCGAATACCGTCTGGCGTACAGCCATGGGCGCATTCATCCTAAAAAGCTCCTGCTGATGGGTGTCGCCATTTCCCTGGCCGTCACTTCCCTGACGACCATCCTCATGCTGCGAATGCCCGATTCGCAGTACGCCTTCGTCCAAAACTGGATTGCGGGCAGCATCTGGGGCGCCGACTGGCCAAACGTCATCCGTCTGGCGATCGGTCTTACTGTAGTCGGGGCGCTGATCTTCTACTTTTCACGAACCCTGAACGGGCTGATGCTTGGGGAAGCGCTGGCGACAGGAATTGGCATCGACACGAAAAAGTCTTCCCGTCTGTTTCTGATTGGGGCCATTGCGCTGAGTGCGTTTTGCACGAGCATCGGCGGCGGTCTGAGCTTTGTCGGTCTGATTGCCCCGCACCTTTGCCGGCGGCTGGTCGGTCCGAATTATCGCCATCTGCTTCCCGCCTGCGCGCTGGGCGGCGGTGTGCTGATGGTGTTTGCGGATATCATTTCCCGTACCTGGTTTCTACCGTACGAAATGCCGGTCGGCATTACCGCTGCCGTGCTGGGTGCACCGTACTTCCTGTACCTGCTCGTCAAGGAATAAGCCAAAAGGAGTCTCTTTATGGAACACAACGAAACAGTAAATCCATCTATGCCGGATCGTACCTTGAAGTCTTCCGATTCGAAGTCTGCGTACGCGATGGAAGGCCGGCATCTGAAAATCGGCTATTCCGATAAAACGATCATTCCCGAAATGAACGTAAAAATTCCGCAGGGGCAGATCACGAGCATCATCGGCCCAAACGGCTGCGGCAAGTCCACTCTGCTTAAGGGACTTGCGCGCATTCTTCCGCTGCAGGGCGGTGAAGTCCTTTTGCACAATCAGAACATGAAAGATATGGGGACGAAGGAAATCGCCCGTCAGCTCGCCCTTCTGCCGCAGGGACCGACGGCGCCGGCCGGTCTGAGCGTCCGTGAGCTCGTCAGCTTTGGCCGCTATCCGTACCAGAAAGGGTTTGGCACGATGAACGAAACAGACCGCCAAATCGTCGAACAGGCGATGAAAGACACCCGGACGCTGGAACTGGCCGATCGCAGTGTGGATCAGCTTTCCGGCGGACAGCGCCAGCGCGTCTGGATCGCGATGGCTCTGGCGCAGGATACACCGCTCATTTTGTTAGATGAGCCGACGACGTATCTCGATATGGCGCATCAGCTGGAAATTCTCGAACTGCTTGAACGGCTGAATAAGGAAAAGCAGAAGACAATCGTCATCGTCATCCACGATCTGAATATGGCCGCACGCTTTTCCGACTATCTGGTCGCCATGAAAGACGGACTGATCCTGCACGAAGGAAATGTGGGACAGATCATGAGTGCTCCGGTTTTGAAAGACGTTTTCAGTCTGGACGCCCTGATCGAAAAGGATCCCTGGACCGGCAAGCCGACCATGGTTTCGTATCGGCTGCTTTCCGGATCCTGATTTTGAAATCGAAAAAATCGGCCGGATGTCCAGCCGATTTTTTTGTGAGTACTCTCTAGTTGTGATGGATGAGGTGATCGTTAATGGAAATTGAATTTGATGCCGTTATTTTGCAGAACGGAACGATGGATGCTGCCTATATTGAAGTGCCCTATGACATACGCGAACGGACGGAAAAAGACCGCTGGCTGGTCGACGCCCGGTTTGATAACGTTCCCTATTCCGGTCAGGTCGTGCCCATGAAAACGCCGTTTTATCTGATCGGCCTGAACAAGCAGGTAAGAAAAGCACTGGGAAAGAGCTTTGGCGATCGCGTGCACGTCGTTTTAAAAGACCGGCAGATGTCGAAGAAAACCGATCGTTCTTCTGAACCGATACAGACAGATCCATCTTCCGTTAAGGAAGAAAAACCTGTTTCTAAGCAAACCAGACCTGCCTCCTCCAGGGACAAAAAGACGCCGGTTCGATCCAAACCGGAAACCGTAGACGAATACATTCAGAGGCAGCCTGAATCCTGGCAGGCGGATCTGAAAACGATGCAGCGCATTTTGCGTGAGGCAATGCCGAATACGATCGAAAAGATTTCATGGAGCATGCCGACATTCTGGAAAAAGCGAAACCTTATTCACTTTGCGGGCTTCAAAAACCATATTGGTCTGTATCCAGGCCCAGAAGCGATCGAACAGTTTAAAAACGAACTCAACGGCTATAAGACGAGTAAAGGCACTATTCAGATTCGGTATGGAAAAATCGATGAAGCGCTCGTTTCCGCCATTGCGAAATGGACTTTGCAAAACCAGGAAGCCGTCGATGCCGCTTTGAAACCTGAATCCGTTAAACCCAGATAATCGTCCCCTCTGCGTTCTGAGCCTTGCCTGACGATTTTCTTTTGCCTCCGAACCACCGGAGGCTTTTTTATTGGGAAGATTCCGAATTTGGAATTTTGAATGCCGGACGTTGAATTGCTTCCGTTTTCCGAGCGTTTGTGCGGTTTGAAAAGCGCCAAAAAAACAGACCCTGAGGATTTCAGGGTCTGCACGAAGATCCGCAAACGACTCGGCGTCTTTGATAAGATCGCCTGTCTATGGCGCGGATTCAAAAGTCAAAGGAGAAAAAGACGCTTATTTAACAGGGTAGCCAAGCATTTCGAGAACGCTCTTGGCGCCGTCGAGGGCAGGTTCCGGGATGTCCTGCAGAGTGACTACGGATTTGGCTTCGCGGTTAATGGCGGCTACGCCGTATACGGTGTTGTAGTCGTTGAGCAGTACGCGGGTCTGCTTCTGATCGGCATCGTAGGATTCGACTTCCAGATAGCCGTCGTCTTCAAGCTGGGAAGCGCTGGTTTCGTAGGTCTGAGACGCTTCGGTTTCGTTTTCGAAGTTCTGGCCTTCAACCTGGAAGGAACCGTTGTCGTTTTCGGCGGTAAAGGTCGTCTTGTCGCCTTCGGTTACGACATCGCTGACGCTGTAGCCGGCGTTCGAGAAGGCCATGCTGATGTCTTCAAGAGAAGCAGCAGACGTTTCCGTTTTGGATTCCTTGGATTCTTCAACGGAAGATACAGGTTCGGAAGCCGAAGATTCGGTTTTTGTTTCCGGAGCGGAAGAGCATCCCGCAATCATTAACGCAGACAGCAGCGCGAGCGCTGTAAGTGATCTTGTTTTCATATTACCTCCATATTAGGCAGTACATTCTGCCCGGAATTAGGCAGTACATTCTGCCCGGACCTGGAACGAAGGGACATGTCTTTTTGCAAGTGTAAAACTTGAAGGGCTGTTCGACTGGTTCAGGTACATCTTTCTTTACTTTCATTTAATAGTAGAGGAAGCGTTTTCCCGGCTTTGATGACCGCCTTTTCTTACAACGTCAAATCGCATACTCTTCTGCCTACGCGATTTCCTTTAAAAAATCGTGATTTTTCGACAGGATTGAAAAACTATACATCCGGTCCCCGGTTTGAATCGATTCGTTTTAAAATAGAGAAAGAATTACAGCTGAAAACAGAGTGAGGAGGATTATCAATGCTTCGAATTGGAATGCTTACGAGCGGAGGAGACTGCCAGGCGCTGAACGCCACAATGCGTGCCATCTACCTTTCCGCCATGAACAACGCTAAGGAACCCGTAGAGTTTTACGGATTCGAAGACGGCTATAAAGGCCTGATGTACAACCGCTACCGCATGCTGACGAGTGCCGATTTCAACGACATCCTGACACGCGGCGGAACCATTCTCGGTACGAGCCGGGTGCCGTTCAAGGATCTCGACAAGCCGGATGAAAACGGCAATAACAAAGTCAAGCTCATGAAGCAAACGTATCATGTGCTCGAACTCGACTGCCTGATCGTTTTAGGCGGCAACGGCTCTTTAAAAACCGCCAACCGTCTTTCCCAGGAAGGTCTGAATGTCATCGGCATGCCGAAGACGATCGACAACGATCTCTGGGGCACCGACATGACGTTCGGTTTCCAGTCCGCGGTCGATATTGCGACCCGCGCGATCGATGAAATTCACACGACTGCTTCGAGTCATGGCCGCGTATTTATCGTCGAAATCATGGGCCACAAAACCGGATGGCTGCCGCTCAACGCCGGACTGGCCGGCGGCGCCGATATCATTCTGCTTCCGGAAATCCCCTACGATCTGAACGTCGTTCTCGATGTCGTTAAGAAAAAGAAAACGAATAACCACGGCCGCTTCATGATTCTCGCCGTTGCCGAAGGCGCGATTTCGATCGAAGACAAGAAGCTGTCCAAGAAGGAATACCAGAAGCGCCTGCAGAGCTACACGTTCCCGTCCGTTTCCTACAAACTGGCCGCAGAAATTGAAGAAGCCACCGGCAAGGAAGTCCGCGTAACCATTCCAGGTCATACCCAGCGCGGCGGCATGCCGGACGCCTACGACCGCGTTTTCGCCAGCCGTCTGGGCGCTGAGGGCGGACGCATGGCCTGCCAGGGTGAATACGGCTTCATGGTCGCCTATCGCAACCGCGAAATCGTCAAAGTGCCGCTTGCCGAAATCGCCGGCAAGCTCAAGCTCGTCGATCCCGATTCCAGCATCATTCAGGAAGCCAGAATGCTTGGCATTTCGTTTGGCGATAAATAGCGGCGTGTTCTCTTTCAGTCAAGCCGTACGCTATATTCCCCTGTCCCGGCTAAACTGAAGGTATACGAAGAAACAGGAGAGGTGTTGATCCTCCAGGAGGTACCCCTATGTCAAAATTCAACGAAGTTAAAAACGAAGCGCTCAATCTGCGCAGCGATGCCCGCAAAGCACTGCTCATCGATCTTCTGCGCGCGGAAGAAAATCATGTAGCCAATTCCATGATTCCTCTGGAAGCCGATCATCGCGCTGCCATGAAAAAAGAAGAAGACGACCGTCTGTTCGGTATCGCCATGGCTTCTGCCGCCGTTGCCGCGCTGACCGGCGCCGCAGTGATCCTTGCTGTGAAGGGCAAACGCAAACTGGAAGAAGAAGCCAGAAAAGCGAAACTCCAGCTTGAGCAGGAGAAAAAGGACATGATCCGCAAGCTTGCGCAGGTCAAGGGCCGTCACTAAGCGCTGACCGGATTATCCTGAACATATCCTTCTGAACGTAAGCGTCAAATAAAAGACGGGTATTTTCTCGACCGCCTCCTTGGGATAATTCCTTTATTCAAGGAGGCTTTTTCATGGAATCAATCATCCCTGCAATCGATCTCGGTATCGATTTCTC
>NZ_JAHDSX010000007.1:0-68972 GCF_020969955.1 Allobaculum fili
ATCTGCCCTAGAAAGCCGCAGCAGCCTTCGATCACTCCCTCGAAGTTATACATCTCATGATCGAAGGCAAGCTTGGCATTCCGATGAAGCGGGTTGAAATAATGAAGCTGCGGGCAGTCTTTAAGGATTTCTTCGATCGATTTGACGGGAAATCCCTTATCTCCAACCATTATTCCGCTTTGAATGCCATTCTGTTTCACAAAACTGTCATAGAAAGTCAGGTCGAGCATATTGCCGGGAAAGCACTGCGAACAGATGGGTTCCATTTTTTCCAGATCAAAAGCATAGAGTACGGAAATATCCCGTCTTCCTTTCAGTCTGGCTTTTCTGGAAAATTCCGAAAGCGTGTTTTGCCTGGAATCGTTCGACTTCAGTGTTCCATCGATCAGAAGATGATCATCAATCCCAACTTTAGCTGCCCGGTTTTTCATGAACTTCAGAATTCGGTTACACGTTTTTCCAAGATCTTTTTGAAATATGCTGATCGTATTCTTGCTCATTGCGGTTTCAGGCATCAGTTCTGTCAGAAATGATTCATCGCAACTCTCTTTGAGTTCGCAGTCTTTGATATGCGGATAGCAGACGCGAAGAATGGCCATGCACAGAATCTTATCTGCATCCTGACGATTATAGACCTGAAGCAGTTCATCCAACAGGTCAGCGGACAGCCTGAAACAGAGTTCAACATTGGCCCAGTCCCTGAGAACCGTCTCAGATGTATGAACAGCAGAGGAAGACGGTTCTTCAAGAGGTACGAACTTACCGTTAATAATGTGGCCGATGGTAGGGCCATCGACCGGATAACAATGGCCGTTCTTGCGGACACAGCCGACTCGCTGCTTGACAGCGTATCGATCCTTGTTTTTTCCATAGGCATAGACAATCGAATTTTTGGGACGTGGGACGGCACGAATCTCAGCTGGGACAGACATTTTTGGCTCCTTTTCGTATAGTGTATTTATATCTGTCTTATATCATTAAATAATCTATACAGGGAGGATTTTTATAATAAAAATGAAATTTCTCAGAATCAAATTGATTTACGATTTTTGCTTAATAATGCTTGTTAATCGCATGTCTGGTCATGAAGCCAGGCAGAATTAAAAGAGAGCCTCGAAAAAAGGCTCTCTAATGAGATAAAGTTTCAAAAACGAGCGATTAGTATAGTTAAGCTCGTTGGGAAAGTTCTAATTAATTGTTTTTGTCAATTGAAAACTGGTCCAGTTGCGTAATTGAAAACTGATCCACTTTGGAACTCCGCTCTTAAAGCTGGTTATTGGACGCGTTTCCGTAAATATAGAATCGTGCTTCCTGCTGCCGTAAAGAGAAGGATCCAGAACCAGACAAAAGTCAGATTTCCTGTATTTGGCGGCCAAGCGGGCTTTGGAGCGGCGGATTTAACCATATTCACAAAGACAGGCTCTTTGTCATAGGTAACGGCTGCTGCCAGTTTTCCCGAGCTGTCTTTTTCAATTTTAACGTTCACTTTGAACTGCGACGAGTCGTATTCAATGCTGGTATCCTTTCCGGCCTTTTCACGAAGAATCAGTTCTTCTGTGCCTTCCTGGTCGAAAGCCAGCGGATCAAAGACAATCGATCCGTCCTTTTTGTTGGTGACGGTCTGAATGACGTTTCCATCGTGAACAAGTTCAAAGGAAAATGCCCCTTCCTTGAGGGTTCCGTTTTTCAGCTGCTTTTTCGCGGCGACTGCAACCCTTACCGGCTCGGTCGCGGAGGATGTATACACATTATGAAATGGGAGATTCTGCGGCCAGACGACGGAAATAGTCAGTGCACCTTCCTTAAGGGACACATTGTAGCTCCACTTGAGCAGGGTGCTGTCGTAGTGAATATTTTGATCCTCTCCGGCATTTTCCTGCAGGGTGATTTCGTAATGACCGGGCTTTACAAAGCGAAGTTCCTTGCCGAAAAAGGCAATATCGCCATTGGCCGCATTGGTAACTTCCTGCGGACTGTCCCATAAATTGCCGTCGACGAATACGCCATCCGCGACGTCCGTTTTCAGACTCCAGGTAAAATGGAATTCATTTTCTTCGAGTGTTTTGCCGCTCAGTTCCTTTGTACCAAACGGGAGCGCATCGGCAACAGCGGGAATCGCGGCAATTGGATTTTCAAAAAGAATCTGATCGACCGGCTGATCATTGCGGAAGATTCTGGGCTGCTGAGCAGTAAGCACGCCCTGTCCGTTATCGACTACATCGATTTCAATTCGATATTTGGCCGAATCAAACTGCAGAGCTTCCTGCGGATAACCGGAGACGGCAGGGAGTTCTTCCAGCTGGTATACATAAGTTCCAGCCTTGTGGAACGTCTGATTTTTCAAAATATCAAAGGCGCCTTGAGGCGAATACAAAACGCTTTGTACCCCTTTTGGATCCGTCATCAGAAAACGGAAGATCGCATCTTCGATTCCAGAATCCGCTGTGGAGGAGAGAACAATTTTTCCTCCAGTTAGGGAAACGGCACTCTGTTCATCGAACTGCGGCGCATAGAGATTTTCAAACTGAAGCGCGTTCGCGTCGTAGTCGGCGTGATTGAGATACGTAATATGCGCCTGCAAACTGGCGGTTCGCGTATCAAGAGCTACTTCGGCCATCACATAATGAAGACTCGCATCCTGTTCAATGGCCGGCGAATGGGTTGGATCTTCCTGAATCTGGAAGAAGTAGCGTCCCGGCTTTAAAAACTGAATGTTTTCAAAGGAAAAGTCGGCTGGAGTGCCGTTTTCTGCAGCTCCAGAATAGACGGGATCCGAGATCTGAATGCTTTTGTCTGCAATCGCCTGGATCGTTTCCGGATTTGCACCGGAAAGAGTAAACGAGAATTCATTGGCTGCCATATCGCGTCCCTGCAACGTTTTCTCACCCTGGATCGATGCGATGGCTGGGGAATACTCGTAATGGTTGGTCAGCACGGCCTGCTCTGGAGTGAGAGGCTGATGATCCTGCGTAAAATACTGTGGCGTGCAGACTACGGTTTCCGTGCCGTACACCAGTGCTCGGGTAACCACCACGTCCAGAAGAATCTTCTGATTGCTTGCCGACATGCCAGGAACAGCCGGGTTGAGGGACTCAATTGGATCTTCGCTGATCTCGTAATGGTACGTCTTGCCGATGTGTGAAGAATCAAAGGAAATCGCCGGGAACTGCACTAGCGATCCGGCATTGGCAGCCTGAACGGACCCATTGGAAGTTCCCGCAGGCATCGGAGCGTCTTCATTGAGTGCGTGAAGGGTAAAGGAAAACGTAAATGCGTCAGGGGCGGCTATGCCACTTTGTTCGCTGTCTGAACCGTTTGGAAACGCTGCAATCTGTTTGGTGATGGAAGGACTGTACTGGGTTTCCTGCGCATTATACGCATTGGTAAATACGGCGGAACCGACTGCGTTCTGAACCGATTCGCCCTGATCATTTCGCAGCTGAATAATCTGGGGGGGGCCGACCTGCATCGTTCCGTTGCCGCCATCGGTTACCGTGATCTGCACCGCATACACGCTCAGGGAATTTGAGACGCCGGGAAGAGATTCTTCCGGTTCTTTTTCATAGATCGCGTAAATGTATTGACCGGGACGATCAAACGTAACCGATCCAAAGTCAAACGCTCTCGAAGCGTCCGATTCCTGAACGACCGCATTCGCTTTTTGCGGCAGCGGGGCGTTCGCCGGGGAAAGGGCACGGACTTCAAAAGTAAAGGAATCGCCATTCTGCCAGTTTCTGCCGGTGAGGACTTTTTCGCCGCGCAGATAACTCTGATCCGGCGTCAGCGTTAATGGGCTCAGGGAATACGTATTCACAAAATGAATGGATGCGCGCGTACCCGGGATGAATTCAAGGGCTTCTGAGGAATTGCTGTCGCTTTCCTCCGTTTGACTTCCATGAATCGTATGAACCGAGCAGGTGAAACCCGGAACAGGGGTTTCTTCGATTTGAAGGGAAGAATACAAAGGAACATTTTTAAGACGGATGGACTGTGTGCTGGAAAGTCTGAACGATGCTTTTCCGTTTGTGAACGACAGCTGATCGTCCTGATGCTCCGTATTTTCGATATCGATCTCTCCAGTAAAGGGAGTTCCATCCGGCTGAGTCAGTGTGGCTTCGTAAGTAAATACCGTATCGGGAGCGGGGTAATCGTCCTGGGAAAGCACGGTTTTTGAAATGGTGACGGAATGGTCGAGAGAGAGATCGAGCCGTCCGTTATTTCCAAGATACAGACGATAGGATGAACCGTCTGTTTCGCTCTCTTTTTCCAGTGTCGTAAGGTTTTTTTCGGTTTCGGTCGGATTGTTTTCTTTAAGCGCGGTCTGTAACGCTGTAGGATCAGAATGTTCGGCATTATAAAACTCGTTTTCCGCTGCAGGGGTAAAGGAAGCCCAGGCTGCGCGACGGCTTTCCCATTGATTGGAAAAGAAACTGTACATGCTGATTTGCCGCGCGGTCGAGCTTTGGGCATGGGTGTTCAACCAGTTGACCGATTCCAGCGAGCTATCGTTTTTGATTCCTTTTAAAGCATCTTTCATAGAAATATTCAGGCTCGCCGTTGTCTGCACGGAAATCGGAATCGCATAAGTGACTTGTGCCGAATCGCTCATGTTTTCTTTTTCCGGCAGGGACGTGCGCGCATACACATCAAGTGGAAGAAGGACTGCCGGAATCTGGGTTTCGAGAATATCGCCAATTCCGTGCTGTCCTTTGGTGATCGTCACCTTGATATCGGACAGATTGGCCATGACGCCTGATGCGTTAGTCGGCACTTGCCCAGAGAAGCGATAGAAAACAACATTTCCATTTGCACTTTGCGAGACAGGAGAATATTCCTGCCCGTTTACCGAAAGGATGGGATCGTCATACTGCATCCACTCACCGGCTTCGTCGTGCAGGGTGATATACCCGGAACTTTCTGGAGCGTTCGGATCGGTCTGGGTCGGATAGCCGCTTCCGCCGTCCATCGTCTGGAAAACAAAGTCAAAGGCGGCTTCCAGATCGGCTGGATTGTCGGCGCTCATATAATACTGATCGGAAGAGCGCGGCCCGAGGTCTTCGGAATACAGGGTGGCGTCCGGAAAGTTCGAAGAAACCGCCTGCATGAAGCGGTTTGTATTTTCCTGGCCATTGACCAGCGCAACGTCGACATTGGGATCAGCACCAGGGAAAATGCCGATCGAATAGATCCTGGCTCCGGATTTTCGAATGCTGCTGGCCGCCGAAACCGCTTCGTTGGCGATGGAACGGGTGAAACCGTAACCGTTCGAGGGCATGCCGTCGGTAAAAAAGATGACGATCTTGCTGCGGCCGTCCTGCTGGGATTCCTGAATCATTTTCTCGCCTTCCTGGAGGCCAAGGTTGCAGTAGGTAACGCCTTGGACCGAAAGCGCGTTAACGCAGTTCCGAAGGGACTGTATATCGCTGGTCAAAGGGATTTCCACCTTTGCATCATCGTTATACGTAATAATTCCGAGATTGGATTTCAGGGAATTCTCCCCGATCTCGCTGTTTGATTTTTCCAGACTGTTGATAAACAGATTCACGGAATCTTTCATGGCTTCAATACGCGTCATTCCGGAATCGTTATAGCTGGCTATCATGCTTCCAGAAGTGTCGAGAACCATGACAACATCTACCGGATTGCTTAAAAGACCGGTAACGTTCGTCCAGCTTGAAAGCGCGGAGAGCGATACGTCAAACGAGGAATCTTCCGGCTGACTGGCCGTATGCAGCTGGACGTTTTTGGAAACAAGAATTTCCCCGATCCTCGACATGGACGTCTGCAGAGAACTGTACGGATCTGCGGACATGGAAAAAGAAATCGTATGATCGGCATTACAGCCGCTTGCCGCTTCGCGGGGCGTCAGAACGCGTTCACCGCCTGCAAAGCTGCCGGCCGAAGGCGAGGATCCTTCTGCATCGTGATCCGCTTGCTGTGTCGTTTCCATAGTCTGCGAAACCTTTGCGGATGAGAAGTTCGTTTCCTGCGCATGAGAGGGAACGATGGAAACGCCGTATCCCAGACAAAGCGCAAAAATGACCAGCCAGGAAAGCATCCAGTGCAGGAAACCGGATTGTTTTTGCCTTCGCTTTTTGTAAAAGACCTTTTGGGACTGATCTTTACCATATACATGTTTTTGATTGTTCCACCGCTTCATAAAAGCCTCCCTTACTGTCATGGCTGTCCACATGCTCTCATCTGAAATGTATCATTTTGAAAAAATACAATCCGTTGCGGTGACTAAGATATTTAAATGAGACATTATGATCCGAAACAGTAAGAAACTGTCAAAAATGTTGAATTATTCAGCAAACTGAACGTGTTACGTCAATGCCATTCGGTTAACTTAATGACATTGTACTTCGATGAAAAAAACGGAAGAACGTGAACGAGTAATGTTCAGTTCTTCCGATTCGTCTTTTCGTCAATGGAAGAGCGAGCAATTTGAAATTTCAAATCCGCTCGGCAAATGTCCGAATCCTTAGTTTTTGAGACTGGCAGAAATCGCCGCAATGGCTCCATCGCTTGCTGCGGTTACAACCTGACGCACTTTTTTCGCCCGAATATCTCCGATGGCATAAACGCCGTCCAGATTGGTTTCCATCGATTCATCGGTTAGAATGTAGCCGGCTTCATCGGTTTTCACGCCTTTGAAAAGCGGGGAATTTGGAATGGCACCCGCATAAACGAAAATACCGGCACCTGGATCGGTAATAATACGCTCCGATCCATCGTTCAGATCGGTCAGGGTGAGAGTGTCGACTTGTTCGTTTCCGCTCACTTCAGTAAGGGCGCTGTGGGCAATGACTTCAATGCGGTCGTTATCGGCGACTTTTTCACGGAACTCAGCAATACAGGCCAGAGCCGGTTCAATGCAGACCAGATAAACCTTATTCGCAAATTCGGAAAGATACAGTGCTTCTTTCACGGCCCCGTCTGCACCGCCAATAACATAAACATCTTTACCGGCATACGTTTTGGCATCTCTCGGCGCGTTCAGATACATGCCTGGATTGTCTTCACCGGGAATGCCCAGTTTCTTCTTTGTTCCGCCGGCCGCAATGATTACGACGGGAGCGGTATATGTATTCTGCTCGGTCACTACCGTTTTCATTGGCTGATCGAGTTTTGTATCGATAACTTTTTCCTCAACGACTTCCACGTTGTAGCGATCTGCCTGATCCTGCATGCGCTTCGCAAATTCTGCACCGGTTTCCTGGTCCAGAACGCCTTCGTAATGGGTAATGCAGGAGACGTTCTTAATGAGGCCGCCTACACCGTTTTCATCCAGGACAACAACGTCCCTGCCGCGGCTTTTCGCATAAACAGCAGCGCTGATTCCCGCAGGACCTGCGCCGACAATAATCATATCGTACATAAATAAACCTCCGCTTCTGCCCCCAAACCCGCAAAAAATAAGAATCCTGAGCGGTCAGCTCGAGAAGAAGTTTTGCCGGGAGCAGATTCATCTATATTTTATAAGCGGGGAACAGGTGGAGCTTGTAATCTGCTCATGTCTGTTTTGACCTGCAAAGGAATGAAAAAGGGAGCGGGGAAGAAAGAATCAGACTCAAATTCTATGTTTATTCCATCGCCTTCCTGGTTCGAAATAATCGAATACCTGGTTTTAATGGGGAAGGGTAACGAATACATAAAAATGCCAGAGAGAAAAGCGAGATCCGTCTTTTCCGTCTGGCGTTTTCGCGTTGAAATAGATTGCCTTCAATCCAATTGTTTACGCAGCTGGCGCAATTACGTTAAAAAGCGCTAAGTTCGACTTCGTTCGTGAATCTGTTCTGGATCTGCTGGCGCAATTTCGTTTAAAAAGCGCTGAAGTTCGGCTTCGTTCGCAAATCCGTTCTGGATCTGTTCTTCAGTTAAAAGACTTTCCAGATCTTTTCTGCTTACCGACAGACTGTCGCCGTTTTTATCCTGTACGCGGATTTCCTGCAGAGCAGGGGTTAATGCCAGTATGATTTTGCAGCGGTCTTTCCAGGAATGAACCTCGGATTCAGAAAACTGATTCAGGGTGCAGTCTTCCGTTTTCCATATCCAGATTCGAGATTGTGGATCTTCCGTGTAGTCCATTGTGAAAGAGACGGGCCTGTGATCCACCGTGAAATTCGGCCAGCACAGCGGCATTCGCTGAGTGTCGCCTGGAGATCCGTTCATATACGGAGCGTAATAGCGGCCCATCGCATTAATAATCTCCCCATCCCGGTAAATGACTTCTCCCTTAAGCGTAATTTGCTGGACGGACTGCGGAAAGTCGACTTCAACGGTTTCTTTCTGGCTGAGCAGGCCGCTCCCGCCATAGAGCGTCAGTTCGCAGTTTTCATTGCTGGCGTCGCAGGCGATCTGGCTTTTTACAAATCCGATGGAAGGACTCGTACCGGCTATAACAAGAACGGTGGAGTTTCCATCCTCGCTTTGATACTGCGACCGGATGTAGACATCCTGTACCTCCAGACGGCTGCCGTGAAAAAACAGAACGCCGGACCCGATGCCAAGAACCAGACAGAGAAGGATCAGAACGGTGACGATCACCCGATTTTTTCGAAGCGTACGCCCTGTCTTTTTCAGGGCGTTTTTTACAGGAATGTCCTGTACGTCCGGGATCTCTGGGACGGGTTGACGCATCGCATCCCATTCGGCTTTGCATTTCGGACACTGATCGATATGTCTCTGGATAAACGCACTGCTTAACGGGCTGGTCAGTCCTTCCACGTAAAGAGGAAGAAGATCCTGTACCAGTTCACATTGCGTATTGGAATCAACGAATTCCTTGTCGAAAGCCGTCTCCATATTCATTGAATTTTCTGTATTCGCATTCCTTTTATCTGGATTGTTCTCCGGTAAATTCATCATTTTACATTCCCCTCTTTCCTTAGCCATAATTCGCGAAGCTTTTCCTTGCCTCGATAAAACATCACCCGGCTCCACGTTTCGCTTCTGCCCAGTATTTCTCCGATTTCCCGATAGCTCATGAAACAGAAAATTCTCAGATACAGGATTTCCCGGTACGGTTCAGAAAGCTCATGCAGGCATCCAAAAATGCGCAGATCCCTTTGTTTCGGATCGAAGGAGAACATTTCTTCTGCCAATGGAACATGATTCTTCTGCCGCCGCATAGCATCGCAGTACAGATTTTTTGCGATCGAGCAAAGCCATGAGGAAAGGGAACTGTTTCCCTGGAACGTATCGATTTTCAGAGCCGCCTTCAGAAAGGTTTCCTGCATCAGGTCTTCGGATAAAGCTGGATTCTGACTGAGCGAGAGCAGATACAAGTACACCTTGCGGGAATAGGTTCTGTACATCTGATCAAGATCCTGATTCATCGTGTTCCTCCTTTCACTTATAAGACGCAGGAACGCTGTACTTTGTTACATTCAGGAGAGATTTATTTTCAAAATTTGAAATTTGTCTGAGGAAATCAATCATACCGCCATCCTGCTGTCTTAGAAATCCCGTATATGGAATGCAAAACGAATCCAGAAAGAAAAAAAGGAGGACGAATCGAGTTTACGAATTGATCCTCCTGAAAATGGAAATGGTTTGTGGAACAGGATTTGCGCAAGAGGAATGGAGGAATCCGATCGGGAAGGCGCAGACCTTCTCGTCAGTTCCGCGCTTTGCCGATCAGCCATTCATCTTTTTTCATCCTTCTTTTTTTCACCATTCTTTTTGACTTAGTCTATTCGATATTCGAGTAGCCCATGAGGTATTCATCGACTTCTCTGGCACACTCCCGGCCTTCCATCAGCGCCCAGACGACCAGAGACTGGCCGCGACGGCAGTCGCCGCACGCGAACAGCGCGTCAGATACGCGTTTTCCGCCGGCTTCTGTTTCGATGGTGTTTCGAGCGGTAAGCGGCAGATCAAATTCGCTGGCCAGAGACTGCGGTACGCCCACAAATCCAGCCGCGATCAGCAGCAGATCGCAGGGAAGCGTCTGTTCTGTACCTTCAATCGGTTTAAAGCCCGGACCAACTTCTACGGTCGTTACGCTTTCAATATGCCCGTCCTGTTCGGTAATGGAGGCGATCGTCGTCTGGAAACGACGCGGATCTTCTCCAAATCGTTCTATAGCTTCTTTTTGCCCGTAATCGGTTTTCAGGACTTTGGGCCATTCCGGCCATGGATTGTTTTCAGCGCGGTGCAGCGGCGGCTTGGGCATCATTTCCAGAGCAGTAACGGATTTGCAGTGCTGACGAAGAACGGTTCCTGTGCAGTCATTTCCCGTATCCCCGCCGCCGACGATAATCACGTTTTTGTCTTTGGCCGAAATCAGAAAATCGGTACCGGCCAGAACATCCTTAGTCGTCTGCCGCAAAAAATCGACCGCATAATATACGCCGCCAAGCGCCGTGTCGACTCCATTCAGACTGCGCGGCACGATGCTGCCGGCTGCCAGAACGATCGCGTCGTACTGCGTTTTTAGCTGTTCAAAGGAAATGTCCCTGCCGGCTTCTACGCCGCAAAGAAAAGCCACGCCTTCCTGTTCGAGCAGATGGATGCGCCGTTCAACGACTGACTTGTCGAGTTTCATGTTGGGAATGCCGTACATCAGAAGTCCGCCAGGACGATCGTCCTTTTCATAGACATCCACAAAGTGACCGCGCCGATTGAGATAGTTTGCGCAGCTCAGACCGGAAGGACCGGAACCGATGATCGCCACGCGCTTTCCGGTCTGTTCCTCAATTTCGGCCGGCTTGACCCAGCCGTTTTTAAACCCGTTTTCAATAATGAAAAACTCGTTGTCATGAACCGTGGTCGGCTGTGAATCGATGCCGTTGATGCACGCCTTTTCACAGAGCGCAGGGCAGATCCGGCTGGTAAATTCAGGAAACGGGTTCGTTTTCAAAAGCCGGATGAGGGCGTACTGATCGTTTTTGAGGGCGAGCTGTTCGTTCCATTCCGGAATGAGATTGTGAAGCGGACAGCCTGTCGTCATTCCGTTCAGGGAAATCGCGGACTGACAGAACGGAACGCCGCAGTGCATGCAGCGCGCCGCCTGTTCTCTTCTTCGGCTTTCGTCTAAGGGACGATGAAATTCGCCAAACGTTTTCAAACGTTCGGATTCCGGAAGAATCGGGTCATCCTGCCTGGTGTATTCAAGAAATCCAAAGTTCTTTTCCATAGTGACATCGTCCTTTCTAGTGCGGATAGGCCATCTCAAAGGCTTTGAGAGCGGCTTCCTGTTCGCTGTAGCCCAGATCTTCAAGCGCCTTGATATCTGTGCGGATTTTCTGGTAATCGCGCGGCACGATTTTCTTGAACTGATCGAGCTTCGTCCGATAGTCCTTTAAAAGCGATGCGGCTAAAGGACTGCCGGTCGCTTTCACATGGTCTTTAAGAATGGCTTCAAGGGCCTCAATATCGGTTTTGCTTTCCAGCATTTCCAGATCGACAAGTTCCGGGTTCACATGGAGATACAGCTCATGCTCTCGATCGAGCACGTAGGCGATGCCGCCGCTCATGCCGGCCGCAAAGTTTTTGCCGACCGGACCTAAAACCACGGCCGTTCCGCCAGTCATGTATTCGAGTCCGTGATCGCCGCAGCCCTCACAGACCGCCACGGCGCCAGAGTTTCGAACGCAGAAGCGTTCGCCGGCTTTTCCGTTGATGAACGCTTTGCCCGAAGTGGCTCCATAAAGCGCCACATTGCCGATGATCACATTTTCTTCCGGTTTAAAGCCGGAAACTTTTGGCGGATAAATGGCCAGCGTACCGCCAGAAAGACCTTTTCCAAGGTAATCGTTGGCATCGCCTTCACATTCCAGGCGGAGCCCTTGCGGAATGAACGCGCCAAAGGACTGTCCGGCACCGCCATGCGCCCGTACGGTAATCAGATCTTCGTCCAGCGTTTCGCCTTTGGCTAAAGAGCGGGTCATTTCACTGCCAAGAATCGTGCCAAAGGTGCGGTTGGTCGAACAGATGTCGACATCCATCTCACACGCTTTTCTGCGTTTCAGATTTTTGCGCAGCGCAGGAAGGAGCACATCCACATCCAGACTCTGTTCGAGATGAAAATCAAACGCCTGACCGCTTTGATGATGGATCGGTTCAATGCCTTTGAGAAGATCATCAAGATGAGCAAGTTCGGCGCGTTCGAGTGCCTGCGTATTTCGGACTTTCAGACAGCTGGCCGCCTGACCAACCATTTCATCGAGCGTCGCAAAGCCCAGTTCAGCCATGATTTCGCGCAGTTCCATGGCGGTAAAACGCATGAAGTTCATGACGTATTCCGGTTTGCCCTTAAAGCGCTTGCGCAGTTCTTCGTTCTGAGTCGCAATGCCAAACGGACACGTATCGAGTGAGCAGACGCGCATCATGCGGCAGCCCATGGATACGAGCGGAGCCGTCGCAAAGCCA
Organism: Allobaculum fili; assembly: GCF_020969955.1. NCBI lineage: Bacteria > Bacillati > Bacillota > Erysipelotrichia > Erysipelotrichales > Erysipelotrichaceae > Allobaculum > Allobaculum fili. The sequence continues at coordinate 12,379 of NZ_JAHDSX010000007.1, forward strand.
AATTCTTCCGCGCCAAGTAACGCCGCGATGGCGACATCGATTCCGCTCATGAGCTTGCCGTCCGTTTCGAGAATCACCTGCTGACGCAGACCATTGGCACTCAGTTCCTTATGCGACTGAATGAGACCGAGCTCCCAGGGAAGACCTGCATGATGGATCGAACTCTGGCCGGCAGCGCCGGTACCGCCGTCGTAGCCGGAAATCAGGATGACCGCCGCACCGGCCTTGGCGACACCGCAGGCGACGGTGCCTACCCCGTTTTCCGAACAGAGCTTGACGGAAATTCTGGCGTCTCGATTCGCGTTTTTCAAATCGAAAATGAGCTGGGCGAGATCTTCAATCGAGTAAATATCGTGGTGAGGAGGCGGAGAAATCAGCGTTACGCCTGGCGTGGAACAGCGCGTTTTCGCGATCCACGGATACACTTTGCCGCCTGGCAGATGACCGCCTTCGCCCGGCTTGGCGCCCTGCGCCATCTTGATCTGAATTTCGCTGGCGGAGCAGAGATAGGCGGAATCGACGCCAAAGCGGCCGGAAGCAACCTGCTTAATGGCGGAATTGCGCAAGGTTCCATAGCGTTCGGGCCGTTCGCCGCCTTCCCCGGAGTTCGAACGGCCGCCCAGACGGTTCATGGCTTCCGCCATGCATTCGTGCGCTTCCTGAGAAATGGACCCATACGACATGGCCCCCGTTTTAAAGCGTTTCACGATCGATTCAACGGGTTCGACATCTTCCAGCGGAATCGATGGACGGCTTCCCTCAAAACAAAGAAGGTTGCGCAGGTTATGGGGTGCATTTTCGTCATGAATCCGTTTCGAATACGCTTTGAACAAGTCATAATCCCCGGTCTGCACTGCGCTCTGGAGCATAACAATCGCTTCTGGAGAATACAGGTGGTCTTCCTTGCCTTTGCCCGAGCGCAGCTTATGAAAGCCGATCGAATCGAGAGACGTATTGGCGCGCAATCCGAGCGGATCGAAGGCACGGGCGTGGCGCCAGAGCAGATCTTCTTCGATTTCCTTCAGACCAATACCGCCGATTTCGTACTGCGTATTCGTGAAGTACGCGTCGATAACGTCTTTGGAAATACCTACGGCTTCAAAAATCTGAGCACCCTGATACGACTGGAGGGTGGAAATGCCCATTTTGGCGGCAATTTTGACGATGCCCGAAAGGACCGCCTGATTGTAGTCTTCGATGGCTTTGGAAGGTTCCTTATCGAGAATGTCCTTGTCGATCAGCTCTTCGATGCATTCGTGGGCGAGATACGGATAAATGCCGCTGGCACCAAAACCGAGCAAAGCCGCAAATTCATGGACCGTTTTCGGCTCGCCGCTTTCGAGAAGAATCGACATGGCCGTCTTCTTTTTCGTAGCGACCAGATGCTGTTCAAGGGCCGAAACCGCAAGCAGACTCGGAATCGCCATATGGCTTTCGTCCACGCCCTGGTCGGAAAGAATCAGAATCGAACAGCCGTCTCGGTATGCCCGGTCGCATTCGATAAACAGCTGATCGAGCGCGTCCTTGAGGGGCATTCCTTTGTAAAAGAGCAGGGAAATGACGCGGGATTTCAGTCCCGGCTGATTGAGACTGCGAATTTTGTCCATGTCGCTGGCATCGAGAATGGGATGATTGATTTCCAGCAGTGCGCAGTTGCCGGCTTTTTCTTCGAGAAGATTTCCAGAAGAACCAATATAGATGGTCGTATCGGTAACGACTTTTTCGCGCAGCGAATCGATCGGCGGATTGGTGACCTGCGCGAACAGCTGCTTGAAATAATGAAAGAGCGTGGGATGAAGTTTCGAGAGCAGCGCTAACGGAACATCGGTTCCCATGGAAGCAATCGGTTCTTTTGCTTCTCTGGCCATCGGCAAAATCTGATCGTTCACATCTTCGTAAGTGTAGCCGAAATTGCGGTACAGTTCGTCGCGCAGTTTCTGCTCGTGCATCTGCGGTTTTCGATCGCGCGATTTGAGATCTTCGAGATGCATGAGTTTCAGGCTCAGCCATTCGCCATACGGGTGAGAACTGGCGTAGCGCGCTTTCAGTTCTTCATCAGGAATCAGGCGGCCTTCCTTCGTATCGATCAGCAGCATTCGGCCGGGCATCAGCCGCGATTTTTCGACGATCTGATCCGGTTCAATATCGAGTACGCCGACTTCCGAAGAAAGAATGAACTGCCCGTCTTTGGTGATGTAGTAGCGCGCTGGACGCAGACCGTTTCGATCAAGAACTGCCCCGCACACTTCGCCATCGGAAAACAGAATGGCCGCTGGACCGTCCCAGGGTTCCATCATGGTCGCGTAGTAGTGATAAAAGTCCTTGCGCTTTGGATCCATCGGGACATGCTTCCACGGTTCGGGAATGCAGATTGCAACCGCCTTGGCCAGATCCATGCCGTTCATCGTCAGAAATTCGAGTGTATTGTCGAGCATGGCTGAATCGGATCCATCCGGATTAATGACGGGAAGGACTTTTTTATACTGGGTGTCGATCAGCGGACTCGTCATGCTTTCTTCACGCGCCAGCATGCGGTTTGCATTGCCGCGAATTGTGTTGATTTCGCCGTTGTGCGCAATCATCCGGTTGGGATGCGCGCGTTTCCAGCTTGGTTTTGTGTTGGTCGAAAAGCGGGAATGCACGATTGCGATAGCACTCTGATAGTCTTCCGACTGCAGATCCAGATAAAACCGCCGCAGCTGATCCACTAAAAACATGCCTTTGTAGACGATCGTCCGGCAGGAAAGCGACGCGACGTATGTGTGCGGACAGCTCTTTTCAAACTCGCGGCGAAGCACATAGAGCAGACGATCAAAGTCCTTGCGCGTCTTTACTGTATCTGGCGCTTTGAGAAACGCCTGCCAGATGGAGGGCATGCATTCTTTTGCGGGTTCGCCAAGAATTTCTTCCTGAACGGGCACCTTTCGCCAGCCCAGAAACGTACAGTCTTCCTTGCGGGCCATCGTCACAAACAGCTTTTTGGCCTGGTTTCGTTCGAGTTCATTTTGCGGAAAGAAAAACATGCCGATGCCGGTACGGCCATTGGGGACGTAGTCGATATCGATCTGCCGGCAGGCCTTGGTGAAAAAGGTATCGCTGACCTGCAGAAGAATGCCGACTCCATCGCCTACCGTTCCGCTGGCATCTTTTCCGGCGCGGTGTTCGAGCTTTTCGACAATATGGAGCGCCTGGTCGACAACGTGATGGGAAGGCGTACCGTCCATCTGACAGACGGTACCGATGCCGCAGGCATCGTGTTCTTTCAGGAATTCATTCATAAGGATTTCCTTTCTAGCTTCCGCTTTCCCCGTAGTTGGAAAGCACGCGGGCGGAGGGATCTTTCACATCGCATCCCTTCCAGTTTTTATTGGGCATCCAGAAATCGACAATCATCTGCGACTGGCCTGGATAGTGTTTTTCAAACAGTTCGCGATACAGCAGCGACTCCTTGGTAAAGGGCATCGCATGCGTATACTGCTGTCTCTTTTCTTCGAATTCTTCATCGGTATATCGTTCTTCGGCATACGCTTTGAGATCATCGGCCATCGAATGGCCGACCGCATCCGAGAACGCGGCTTTCTGACGGAAGAGAATGGACTCAGGAAGCAGATGATCCTCTTCAAAAGCATGACGCAGAAGGTATTTGCCGATGCCGTACGTATTCATCTTTCTGGCCGGATCGACGGCCATTACGTAGGAGACGAAATCGAGATCTCCAAAGGGGACCCGGGCTTCCATGGAATGGGTGGAAATGCACCGGTCGGCTCGCAGAACGTCATACATATGCAGCTCGCGTACACGCTTCTCGCTTTCTTTCTGGAATTCTTCAGGGGAGGGGGCGAAGTCGGTGTATTTGTACCCGAACAGCTCATCGGAAATCTCACCGGTCAGAAGCACGCGGATATCGCTCATTTCCCGGATCTTTTTGCAGAGGAGATACATACCCATGGACGCGCGGATCGTTGTGATATCAAACGTAGCCAGTTCGGCAATGACTTCTTCCAGAGAGGAGAGCACTTCCTCTTTGGTCATGATCAGTTCGTGATGATTACTTCCGATAAATTCAGCGACCTGTCTTGCGTATTTGAGATCGATCGCATCGTCTTCCATGCCGATCGCAAACGTTTCGATCGGACGGTCCATCTGTCTGGCGGCAATGGTGCAGACCAGAGAGGAATCGAGTCCTCCGGAAAGGAGGAAACCGACGGGCATATCCGCATCCAGGCGTTTCAGCACGCCGTCAATCAGCCGGTCATGAATGGTTTTGCAGATCGTTTCAAGATCATCGTCAATCACGGCATCCACCTGACTCATGTCACGATAACAGATGAACTGACCGTCTTTGTAAAAATGTCCGGGCGGGAAGGGATAAATCGTTTCGACCAGCCCTTCCAGGTTTTTGGCTTCTGAGGCAAAGCAGATTTCGCCGTATGGGGTATAGCCGTAATGCAGAGGACGAATGCCGATCGGATCGCGGGCAGCGATCAGCGATTTCGACTGGCCATCGTAAATCACGCACGCAAATTCCGCATCAAGCTGTTCAAACATCCCGGTGCCGTATTCTTCGTAAAGAGGAAGCAGAATTTCGCAGTCAGAATCGGAATGGAAGGCATAGCCTCTGGCCGCCAGTTCGCTTTTGATTTTTCGAAACCCGTAAATTTCGCCATTGCAGACCAGCGCATTTTCGCCAAGAAAGAAGGGCTGCATGCCTGAAGCGTCAGGGCCCATAATGGACAGCCGCTGGAATCCAAGCACTGCGCCATCGAGTACAACGACCTTCGTGTCATCCGGTCCGCGGGTTTCCGTTTTCTTCAAAGCCGCTTCGATTGCATCAGCATTCGGATGATAAGTCTGTACGGAAAAAACTGTGCACATAAGATTCTCCTTAAAAATGGGTGAAAGAAAACAAGCGGCAGAGCCGCTTGTGAAATTTAGAGTCCAAACAGAAGTCGATCGTAGCCAGGGAACGGCCAGTATTTCTGGTCCGTCATGGTTTCGAGCGCGTCGCAATGCTTTCTCAGCTCTTCCATATCCGGGAGGATTACTTCGCGGACATAGTCGGCTGCAGTTTCGATCGGTTCCAGATGATCCATCGTATCGCGATCGGCCTTGAGCTGTTCGAGCGCTGCAAACGCTTTGGTCAGTTCGGAATTGCCGCGCGCCAGCATCGTGCCTTCGTAGCCCTGATCGGCGGGCAGACCCACCTGGGTTTTGACTAGAACGGTATCGGCAAGCGATTTCTGATAGGCACTGACGGCAGGAAGGATTTCCTGGCCGGCCATGTCGATCATCGTTCTGGCTTCGATGTTCAGCAGATGAACGTATTCTTCCATCAGGATTTCATAGCGGGAGAGAACTTCTTCTTCGCTCAGAACGTGATGCCGTTCAAAGAGCGCAATATTCTCGGGGCGTTTTAAATACGGGATGGCTTCCGGCGTGGTCCTGAGATTGAGCAGGCCGCGGCGTTCGGCTTCTTCGACCCATTCGTCGGAATAGCCGTTGCCATTAAAGATGATGCGGGAATGATTCGTGAAAATGTCACGAAGCAGCTTGTGCAGAGCGGAAGGAAGATCTTCGGCCTGTTCGAGCACGTCGGCAATCTGCATCAGCGAATCGGCGATCGCCGTATTCAGAATCATATTGATGCCGGCAATGGACTGGGCGGAGCCGGGCATACGGAATTCAAACTTGTTGCCGGTAAACGCGAACGGGGATGTGCGGTTGCGGTCGGTCGTGTCAACGGGAAGTTTAGGCAGAACGCGGGCACCGATGTTCATGAACTGCTTGTCCTTGCTTCCGTAATCGGCATCGGCTTTGATCGCTTCGATGACTTCCGCGAGTTCGTCGCCGGTAAAGATGGAGATGATAGCCGGAGGCGCTTCGTTTGCACCCAGACGGTGATCGTTTCCGGCGGTGGCTACCGAAAGGCGGAGCAGATCCTGGTGTTCGTCGACGGCTTTGACAATGCCGGCCAGGAACGTCAGAAACTGCAGGTTTTCGTACGGGGTATCGCCGGGTTCGAGAAGGTTTAGTCCGGTATTGGTGGAGAGGGACCAGTTGTTGTGCTTGCCGCTGCCGTTAATGCCTTCAAAAGGCTTTTCGTGAAGCAGAGCAACCAGGTTATGTTTTTTGGCGATACGCTGGATCAGTTCCATAGTCAGCTGGTTCTGATCGGTCGCCAGGTTGGTGGTCGAGAAAATCGGTGCGATTTCAAACTGAGCGGGCGCCACTTCGTTATGCTGGGTTTTTGCCATGACGCCAAGTTTCCACAGCTCGACATTCAGTTCGTCCATGAACGATTTTACGCGGGACTGAATCGTTCCAAAGTAATGATCTTCCATTTCCTGCCCTTTTGGAGCCGGTGCGCCAAAGAGGGTACGTCCAGTAAAGATCAGATCCTTGCGCTGGTTGTACAGATCGCGGTCGACGAGAAAATATTCCTGTTCGGGACCGACGGTCGTTTTGACGGAGGCGACATCATCGATTCCAAACAGGCGAAGAATCCGCCTGGTCTGCTTTCCGATCGCTTCCATTGATCGCAGCAGAGGCGTTTTCTTATCCAGAGCGTGTCCGGTATAGGAACAGAAAGCGGTAGGAATGCAAAGAACGCCTTCCTTAATAAATGCATTGCTGGTGGGGTCCCATGCGGTATAGCCGCGGGCTTCAAACGTGGCACGCAGACCGCCGTTTGGAAAAGAGGAAGCATCCGGTTCGCCTTTAATGAGCTCGGAGCCTTTAAAGCCCATAATGACGGTTCCGTCTCCGTCCGGCGTAATAAAGGAATCGTGCTTTTCAGCGGTAATGCCGGTCATCGGCTGGAACCAGTGCGTGAAATGGGTCGCGCCTTCTTCAATGGCCCAGACTTTCATGGCATGGGCGACGGCGTTGGCGATTTTACGGTTCAGCGGAAGGCCCTGGTCGATCGTTTTTTTCAGTTCTCGATACGTATCTTTTGGCAGACGCTCTCGCATCTTCTGGTCGTCAAAGACCTTTTCACCAAAGATTTCTGCGACGTTCGTATTCATAATCCATCTCCTTATAGTAGAAAAAAGGCAAAGACACTCCAGCTGCAACTCGCCACTTAATCGGAGTGAACGTGGGTTGAAGCTTATTGGCGTCTTTGCCTTTTCGCTGGTGTAAGAATACAAGATCAAAAAGCGCATGGTCAAGAACGGAAACGGAAAAAGCGTTCCGGACACAGGATCTGCAATGTAAACGATTACAATTGAATGTTTTCCCAATTTTCTGAAAACGAAAGCCTGCTTTCAAGAGTTCTCGTTCCATCGCCTGAAAACGGGAAACGTGAGGAACGGGATGGCGGCAGCAAAAGGACAAAAGGCATTTTTCTGCCGTCCGATCCAGAGCAATGCAGATCAACGCAAATCCACAAAGGCCGGCTCAGACCATTTTTCGGCTGTCTGGCGGATTACACGACAGGAGACAGTTCAGCGAATTTATGCGGCTTCCAGCCATTCTGGCCGGTTTTGGCCCGTTCGTTTCAGCGGATTTCATCCCAATGGAAAGAAACCTCCGTGATTGTGAAACGGCATTTCAATCGGTCTGAAAGCGGTATCGAAAAGAATTTAGGGATGGTATCTTTCAAGTGCAACAGGGAAAAAGAGAAAACCAGGGCCCGATCATCTCGATTCATTTTGAAAACAGGGAGAAAGATATGTCGAAAAAGTACGAGCAGCTTGCCGCAGACATTATTGAAAAGGTTGGCGGCCAGAAAAATATCCAGTCCGCATATCACTGCCAGACCCGTATTCGCTTTAGTCTGGCGGATGAACAGCTTGCGGATGATGAAGCCATTAAAAACATGGACGGCGTAGCCGGGGTCATTCGAAATGCCGGCGTGTATCAGGTCGTTATCGGGACACATGTCGCGGACGTTTTTGAAGAGGTAGAAAAGCTTGCGGATCTGTCTTCAGCTTCCGGGAAGGACGAAGGAAAAAAAGAAGAGAAGAAGGGGGCGATGAATACGGTCATCGACTTCGTCTCCTCCGTATTCCAGCCCATTATTCCCGCTTTATCCGGTGCCGGTATGATCAAAGCCGTTCTGGCTCTGCTCACCGTGTTCCATTTCATTACAAACGATTCGCAGACGTACATTCTGCTTAACATGTTCGCCGATTCCGCGTTTTATTTCCTGCCGGTTCTGGTGGCGTTTACGGAAGCTCAGAAACTGAAGTGCAATCCGATTCTGGCGTGCGTAACCGCGCTCATTCTCATGCATCCGACCTGGACCGGACTGGTCTCTGCCGGAGTGCCGGTCAGTCTGTTTGAAGTCATTCCGTTCCAGCTGGTCAATTACGCGAACAGCGTCGTTCCCATCATTCTGATCATTCTTGTTCAGAAGTATGTTGAAAAATGGCTGAATCGGATCATGCCAAAATCGGTCAATCTGATCTTCGTTCCGATGCTCACGATGATCATCATGGGCACGTTGGCGCTCTCTATCATTGGACCGCTTGGAAACATTGTTGGTTCCTGGCTTGGCGTGATCTTCAACTACCTTGCGGAAAATGCAGCCTGGGCACCCGCCGTTCTCGTTGGCGGTCTGCTTCCTGTCATGGTCATGTTTGGTATTCACAATGGCATCGCACCGCTCGGTATCATGCAGATGGGTACGCTTGGCTACGATTCCATTTTCGGTCCCGGCTGCGTCTGCTCCAATATGGCGCAGGCGTCCGCCGGTGCAGTCGTTGCCTTCCGTGAAAAAAAACGCAAGGAAAAACAGATTGCCACAGCCGGTACGATTACTGCCTACATGGGCATTACCGAACCGCTCTTATACGGCGTAAACCTTCCAAAGAAATATCCTCTCTACGCCAGCATGATCGGCGGTGCGCTTGGAGGACTGTATGCCGGCCTTACCCATACCCACCGCTTCGCAACCGGATCGAGCGGTCTGTCCGCCGTCCTGCTGTATATCGGCGACAATACCATGATGTTCTTTTACAACATTCTGATCGCAATTGTTATCGCATGCGTTTCCTCAGCCATCCTGACCTGGATTCTGGCCATCCGCTTTGAAAAGAAAAACGCAAAAGCTTCTTCCGAAAAAGAAGACCGCAAAGAAACGTCTGCTTCCAAAACGAGTTCAAAAGAAATTGAAATGGCTCCCAAAGCCGCAAAACCATCCAAAGCCATCGTTGAAGCCTGCACGCCAGGAACGATCGCACCGTTAAGTACAGCAAAAGACGAAGCGTTCTCTGAAGGCCTTCTTGGGAAAGGCGCAGTGATTGAGCCAGATAAGGGAATTGTTGAAGCTCCGTTTGACGGAATAATCTCGGTATTTTTCCCGACCGCCCATGCCATCGGCCTTATGAGCGACGACGGGATTGAAGTTCTGATTCATGTCGGCATTAACACCGTGGAACTGAACGGCGAACATTTTACCGCTCTCGCAAAACAGGGTGAGCGCGTCCAAAAGGGACAGACCCTTCTGAAATTTGATAAAGACGCGATCGCAAAAGCCGGCTATCCAACCCAGACGATGGTTATCGTCACAAATACCCCCGAATTTGAAGACGTAGAAGTTGTAGAAAACCTTGCGTTTACGAATAGATAACGGGCTGCAAGGTGCTTCATCCTGTCAGAAATCGACGGAATGAATTCAAAATCAAAAGACTCTTGATTCCGTTGGGAAGAAAATCAGAATTCAATTTGTCTTCCCAATGGAATTCTCTATACGTGCAAATCGGTTTAACCCGATCGATCCAGAAAGGAAATCCATATGTTCTATCATGAAAAACCTGCGTTCCCCGAAGATTTTCTCTGGGGCGCTTCCACCTCCGCCTATCAGGTAGAAGGCGCTGCAGCCGAAGACGGAAAAGGTCTGTCGGTACAGGATCTTCACCATCCGGCAGAAACGTCCGATTTCTCCGTAGCCAGCGATCATTACCATCGCTTCCTGGAGGACGTGGCGCTGATGAAGGAGATGGGGCTGAAAGCCTATCGCTTCTCCTTTTCCTGGAGCCGGATTTTCCCCGAAGGAAAAGGGAAGATCAACCAGGAAGGTCTGAATTTTTACCACAAACTCGTCGACGCACTCTGCGCTGCCGGCATTCGCCCGATCGCCACACTGTATCATTTCGATCTACCTCTGGCGCTTGACGAAAACGGCGGCTGGTCCAATCGGGAGACGATCGATGCCTTCGAAGCGTATGCGGCCCTGCTGTTTCAGGAATTCCAGAATCAGATTAAGGACTGGCTGACGATCAACGAGCAGAATGTCATGATTTTGCATCCAAGCGCGATGAATCCCCGCGGTGTACCGAGTCAGAAAGAGCTTTACCAGCAAAACCATCACATGTTTCTGGCTTCAGCAAGAGCCATTCAGAGACTGCGAACGATCGATCCGGAAGCCCACATCGGAGCTGCCCCGAATATCATTGCCGTCTATCCCAAGACGTGTGCCCCTGAAGATTCCATTGCGGCGGATAACTGGGAAACGCTGCGCAACTGGCTGTACATCGATATGTATGCACACGGACGGTACAATTCGCTGGCCTGGGAGTATCTCAAAGACCATGGCTGGCAGCCGGAAATTCAGGAAGGGGATATGGAGCTTCTTCGCGAAGCCAGACCGGATTTCATGGGCGTGAACTACTACGCGACCGCTACCGTCAGCGCACCAAAAAATGACGGACATGACCGCCAGCCGCGAAACGGCGATCAGCAGGTGATGGTCGGGGAAGAAGGCGTTTACCGTGCAGAAGAAAACGAATGCCTTCCATCGACCGAATTTGGCTGGAAAATTGATCCCGTCGGTCTTCGTACGACGCTGCGCCGCCTCTATGCCCATGCCCACATGCCGCTGCTGATTACGGAAAACGGTATGGGTGCCCGAGACCTTCTGGAAGATGACGGCCATGTTCACGACAGCTATCGAATCGACTATTATGCAAAGCATCTAAAACAGGCTGCTCTGGCCATTCAGGATGGCGTTGAGCTGATGGGCTATTGCCCCTGGTCGTTTATGGATCTGGTCAGCACCCACCAGGGCTATCAGAAACGTTACGGTTTCGTCTATATCAATCGGGATGAAAAAGATCTCAAGGATATGAAACGAATTCCAAAGGACAGCTTTTACTGGTACCGGGATGTCATTCAGACCAACGGAGAAAGCCTGATCCAGTCCAAGTGACTGTAAACCAGCAGATATCTGAATCAGAAAAACGAAAGATCAAAGGCAAAGGTTATAAGATTAATCGAAAAGAGCGGGAAGAGCCATTTCTCTGGAATATGTCTTCCTGCTCTTTTTTCAACAACGGAATCTGGAGATAGAAAACTGGAGATAGAAAAAGGGAAAAGCAGCTTTCCACTAGAATCGGATGATCTTTTTGCACGAGCAGGAGAAAGGAACCAAATGGACCGTAAGAGGTTTTATTCAATTTTCTGACTTGTTAAGATGAAAATACATCCCCTGCAGAGGCAGGCGGGAGGACAGCATGAAACTCATCCAGCAAATTGAAGAAGCTGCTCTGAAGTATTCTAATACGAGGCGATGCATTGCATCGGTCATTCTTGAACATCGAACCGATTTTCATGAGCTTTCTCTGGAAAACATAGCCGAGTTTGCCTTTGTCTCCAAACCGACCGTAGTCCGCTTTGCGCAGAGCTTTGGCTATGCGGGCTGGCGCGATTTTCGAGACGACGTGGTCGCCGAGCTGTACACGGCCCAGGTCCATCCTGAACGGGTCGATGTCAACTATCCGTTTCAGGCGGATTCGGATTTGAACTCCATCACGGATGCGCTGGCCAGAACGATGATTCAGACCATCGAAGATACCCGGGAAACGCTGGATCTGAACATGGTCAGCCGGATTGTCTCCTTAATGGAGCGGGCAAGACGGATTGCGGTTTTCAGTATCTCACCCCATACGTACAGTGCGTATCTTTTTGCCAGAAAAATGATGACGATGCAGAAACCCGTGCAAGTATGTACCCCCAGGGAAATGGGCATTACCGCCAGAACGCTGTCCAGTCTGGATATGGCCATTCTCATTTCCTACGCCGGAAACAATTCCGATGCGGAACCGATGACGATCGTTCCGTATCTTAAGGACGCCCGAATTCCCACCGCCGTTCTGACCAGCGCGGGAAATAATTATCTTCGCGAAAATTTCACAAACGTTCTGACCATTCCAGATGATGAACATCTCTATACCAAGATTGCAACATTTGCGAGCGAGCAGTCCGTATCCTATCTGCTGAACGTTCTTTATGCCGGCTTCTTTGCCAGACACTATGAAAAGAACGATCGAAACAAGATTCAGACCGCAAGACAGCTTGAAGATATCCGTAGAAACAGTCGACTGCCCGAATAAAGAAAATAGTCTGACTTATGCTGACGAAGCAGTCAGGAAAGCGGGTTCGGCGGCTTGCCTTAAAAAACGATGGCACCTGCCGATGCAGCTCATAATCGAATACTGCCTGAAATAAACCGGAAGTCCTTCTTTCCCGGTGATGAAGGCTTCCGGTTTGGTCTGTATTTGAAAAAGCGATGTTTATCGTTGCAGTTCATTTTGAAGAAGTTCAAGATTTTCCTGCAAATTGCCGGTCATATCGAGCTCTCGAACAGAGGAAACAGGGGCTGACAACATTTTTTGATGATTCATCTCGATCAGACAGCTTTGCGGATAACCACACGGCATCTGGGCGGTGAGCGGTCTTAAAAAGCAGTTTCCAGATCCATAGGAGAATGGATGGAGGACAGATCTTCTTCTGGTATGTATTCAAGATTTGCTCGATGGGTAAAGCGGCCTTCGAGATAAAAGATTCCATTTTCAGGATATCCTGCCTGCGCAAAGCGGTCTTCCACGTTTGTGGTCAGGATATAGTCTGGCCGATTCTGTGTAATTTGTCGAAGCGTAGGCAGAATCGGAGAGACTGGCTTCTCGTAGTGAATGCCTTTGAGCAGCCGGGTATAAAACGCATTAAACTCGCTGGACTTGGGAAAGGATAGTTCAAGCCCTGCAAAGGAGTCTGAAAGCCGTATTTCTGAATAAAGTCGGCAAAATTTTCACTGAACCAGCCAGAAGGACGGAGGATCGCAAGGTTTTCACTCATGGAAAAGCCGTTGGCTGCATAGATGACAAGACCGTACGCCTGCCGGATCCAGTCGGCCGCTTTCTGCCAGTCGCTCACTGCGGAAAAAGAAGTCATTCTTTCTGTTCCTTTCTGTCTGGCTCTGCAGGACAGCTTTGACGAATTTCAGCAGCAGTTTGAAAAGGAAATGAAGAAAATTACGCTGGAAAAGATTATCCAGAATTACCAGAAGCGGCTGGAACATTCCGAAGGCGCTGCAAAGAGCCCACAGATTTAGCCGTCCAGGTAAAGTTCCGGTTCGACTGGATGGTCCGTTTGGAAAAGAATTTGGCCATCTTTTTTTATTTGCTTCCAAATTCGCACAGGGGAATAATGCAGGAAATCGATTTCAAGTTCAGAAATAAACCGCCCTCTGGATGGTGAGTTTTTGAACTGTACAGAAAGCTTTGATAATCTCTGCGCCGACTGTCTATACTTGAAAGAGCGTATAAAAAAACAAATCCGCCTGTTGAAATCGGCTCCTGCTTCGAGCGCCAAAAAGCGGATTTTCGATACAAAATGAGAATTTGAATCGTTCAGCCGGTTCATACCGAACAGGAAGGAATCTTTATGTTCAGTCAGAATGATGTCTTGCAGTATGTGGAAGAGGAAGGCGTAAAATTCATCCGCCTGGCCTACTACGATTTATTTGGGGTACAGAGAAATGTCTCGATCATGCCTGTACAGCTGAAAAAGGCGTTTGAGAAGGGAATTACGATCGACGGATTGCAGGTTTTTGGAAACAGCACAAACGGGGAAGATCTGGTCATTAAGCCGGACGCCTCGACGATGATTCTTCTGCCCTGGCGTTCCATGGAAAACGGCGTGATTCATATGGTCTGCGATCTGTATCATATTGACGGCCGCAAATATAAACCGGATCCGCGCACCCTGCTGAAAAATGCCCTCGATCAGGCGCATGCTCTCGATCTGGATCTGCTCATGGCCTCCAAATTTGAGTTTTATCTTTTTGAACGCGACGAAAAGGGAAAGCGAACGAAGATTCCTTTTGATGAGGGAAGCTATATGGATGTGGCGCCCTTAGATGGCGGGGAAAATATCCGCCGTGAGATCTGTCTGCTGCTTGAAGAAATGGGGCTGGATCCGCATAAATCGTTCCATCAGCTCGGTCCGGGACAAAATGAGATCGACTTTCATTTTTCAGAACCGCTCGATGCTGCCGATGAAGCGTCTCTGTTTAAGTGGATTGTCCGTACGACTGCCAATTCCAATGGTCTCTATGCCGATTTTTCGCCAAACCCGCTCCAAAATCAGCCGGGAAGTGCGATGCACGTGCAGATCCGTTTTCTCGGGGACAGTCTGTATAAACAGGGCGCCTTTATCGCCGGACTGCTGCGCTATTTGCCGGACGTTCAGCTTTTTCTCTGCCCTTCTGCCGAATCGTATACGCGTCTGGCGTATGCGACGGCACCTAAGCGCTTTAATTTTTCGGATCGAATTCGCAACGTCATGGTCCGCATTCCGCCGCTATCGCATGACGTGCTGGAAGTCCGCCTTCCCGATGCGCAGGCCAATCCGTATCTGACCTTTGCTCTTGTGCTGTTTGCGGGTATGGAAGGCCTGCGGCAAAATCTCAAAATTGAAGACGTTCCCATCCAGAAAGTCGCCGCAAGCCGCCTGGAAGCGCAGATTCTGGCGGATCAGTCCGCATTTGTTGAGCACTATATCGATCCGGCCGTAATTCAGGCGTATAAAACCAGAGGGTAATGCTGTGTCCGTGAGAACTCTGCTCATCCTCGATGAGCTGCCGCAGCTCAGTGAAGACCTGCTGCGAAACTGCGGCTGGAATGCCGTTTTGCGCATGGACAGCAGCAGCGCCAGACGCTATCTGGCTTCCTCATCGGTCGATCTGATCGCAGTGAAAGTGGAAAGACGCCAGTCTGCGATTTCTTCTCTTGTTCTGGAACTTTGCGCGCTGCATCAGATTTCCGGTCTGATCCTCTGCTCACCCGAGCTGGTCGATACGCTGTCTTATCAGATGCGAAGCGTCCCGATTCTGGTTCTGCCCGTCAATACGGCGCGGACCATTCTGGTTCAGGTTCTTGCGTATTTGCGCAAGTCCATTGATGAGGCAAGACGTCTTTCCCAGTCGCTGATGCGGGAGAAAAAGAAGGCACAGGATGAAAAATTCATCAGTCAGGTCAAAATCGAACTGGCTTTGAAGTGCCGCTGGTCGGAAGAGAAAGCCCACCAGTACATTTTGAAAACGGCGATGGATCATTCGATGACCAAAGTGGCCGCCGCAAGGCAGATCCTTGCCAGATTGGAGCGAATTTCCAGTGAAAGTAAAAAAGACAAACGCGATACGTCAGCTTGATACGCATAAAATTGACTATGTTCCGCATGATTTAAAGCTTTCCGAAGCTGCGGATGCACAGACGGTAGCCCATCTGCTAAATACAACCGAAGAGCAGGTGTTCAAAACGCTCGTTACCGTCGGACACGATAAAGAACATTACGTGTTCATGCTGCCGGCAAACGCCCATCTTTCCCTGAAAAAAGCCGCCAGAGCGGTGGGAACCAAGAAGATTGAAATGATCGCGCAAAAGGAACTGTTTCCGCTGACCGGCTATGTACATGGCGGCTGTTCGCCGCTTGGCATGAAAAAGAAGTTTGCAACGTTTATTGATCAGAGCGCCCTCTCTCACGATCCGATTTTCTTTTCCGGCGGTCAGATCGGCGTGCAGATTGAAATCAATCCGAACGATCTGATCGAAACCTTCCAGGTTAAACCGGCAGATCTTTGCGAAGACTAGCTTTGCCCGCAGGCAGCTGAAAAACAGAAACATACATCCGGCTTCTCCCGAAAGAGAAAGATCCGGATTTTTCTTTGTTTTGGACCGGATTTTTCTTGGTTTGGATATAGGAAGACTGTACTGCGGATTGTTGATAAATCAATTTGTATTTTTTGTTTGAATTGCTTTCCAAATGATTGTCTGGGATTGGAAAGTACGGGTTTGAGCGGATACACTTTCAGAGAAAGGATGTTTTATGTATGAAAGCATTTTCCAGCAACATTTATCAGATTTATCCGCTTGGCGCTGCCGGTGCTCCATTTGAAAACGACCGCCAGCTGACGCACCGGCTTGGCCGCTTTGAAACGTGGACGGATCATCTCAAAAAGCTGAACATGAACATGGTTCTGTTCAATCCGCTGTTTGAATCCGTCAGCCACGGTTACGACACCACGGATTATCGCAAAGTCGACTCCCGGCTCGGGGACGAGAAAGACCTGAAGCATCTGGTCGACCGTTATCATGAAAACGGCATTTCGGTTTTGTTTGACGCAGTATTCAATCATGCAGGAAGGGAATATCCGCCGTTCCAGGACGTTTTGAAAAACCGGGAAAATTCGCGTTACAAAGACTGGTTTCTCATCGATTTCAACGGCAACAATTCCTATGACGATCATCTCTGGTACCAGAACTGGGAAGGGTATGACGCGCTCGTCAAGCTCAACCTGAAAAATCCGGAAGTCGTTTCGGAGCTTCTTTCCGTCGTCGATTTCTGGATCGACACGTTTGGCGTAGACGGTCTTCGTCTCGATGTCGCCTATTGCCTGGATCCGGATTTCCTGCGTACGCTTCATCATCATGTCAAAAGCCGCAATCCGGAGTTTTTCCTGCTTGGCGAAACGCTCCATGGCGATTACAACACCTGGGTAAACAGCGAGATGCTCGATTCGTGTACGAACTACGAATGCTACAAAGGACTGTATTCCTCGTTCAACTCGAAAAACTTTTACGAGATTCTCTATTCCTTCAAACGCCAGTTTGGCAAGGAACCGTGGTGTCTCTATACCGGCAGGCATCTGCTCTCCTTTGTCGATAATCATGACGTCAACCGAATCGCTTCCCAGCTCGAAAACAAAAAGCAGCTGCCAGCGATTTATGCGATGCTCTTTACGATGCCGGGCATTCCGGCTGTTTACTACGGCAGCGAGTGGGGAATGGAAGGCCGCAAAAACCAGAACGATACGGAACTGCGCAAGGAAGTTAAAGTTCCTCAATGGAATGAACTGACGGATCAGATCGCCCGTCTGGCGAAAATCCGTCTTGAGCATCCGGAACTCGTGTATGGCGACTACACCCAGATCGCGATTAACAATCCCTGGTGCTTGTTCCAGCGCTCCCTCGATGGGAAATCCGTATGGACCGCCGTCAATCTGCTCGATGAACCGGTCGATATCCCGGTTCCAGCCCATCAGCGCATGACGAACCTGATGAATGACGAGAGCGAAGACATTCAGGGATCGGTTCATGTCGAACCCAATTCCTTTAAGATTCTTGGGTTTTAACTTCCCGAAAAGCGAGAAGGAAACCCGACCGAAATACTATTTGAATCCGCAAAAAAGCCTCATGACATGCGATCGGTCATGAGGCTTTCGTTTATGCATGGTTTAAAAGTTCAGGCACACGCTAAACCCGAACAGAACTTCCCCAAGTCTTTCGAGTATGGTGGCTATGCCTTTACTTCCTATGCGTATTTTTGACGGCGCAAAAGTTTGCGCGCAGGCATTTGAGTGAATTACTTCGCTGCTGCTTCGTCAACGGCTTCCATGATGGCGGAAAGGTTAATGGTGCATCCGCTCTTCACGTCTTCGTCTTCTGCGTAGCCGTCTGCATCGAGTTTAACGGCTTCTGGTCCGTTTTCAACGATGTATTTTTCAAGGAATTCAACCTGTTCGTTCCATTCCTTGCCGATGCCGGAAGCACTCTTCATGCCGTACTCGGCACCGAGTTCTTTTTTTGTTTTTCCATCTTCGGTGGTTTCGTCGATGGTTACGCCCGTGATTTTTCCGTCTTTCTTCGTAACGGTTGCGGATACGTCCTGACCGTCGTGGTCTACGTAAGCGGTGTTGCTGGTTTCACCGGCTGCGCTGGAGCTGTTTGCACTTCCAGATGTGCAGCCTGCGAAAAGGAGAGTCGCAGCGGTGAGAGCCGCAAATGCTTTTTTGTTCATTTGTCTGTCCTCCAGACGGCATACAGCCGTCGTTAATCCGATTTTTCACAAACGATTGCCCAAAAAGGACATCATCTGCCGGAATTCAATCGTGATTATAACAAATGAAATGAAAAAGGCGAACAAATTGATTCGTAAAAAATGAATTTAATTTTATCACCATAATGTTCATCCGGCGAAAAAAACAAGAACCGTGACCGGAAAAGTAACGTTTTGAACAGGAAATGCAAAGAAATTCGCGAAAATCAACCTCACTTTGCATACGGTATGCGAGTGTTCCGGCAGTGACGGCAAAAAGCGGCGTCCGTCTGGATTCACCCTGCGGGTACATTCTGTATACGATGCGGACTGGCCTGAAAATCACATGCGTTTACAGCGTCATCGAATACCGGACATACGGAGGGGCTTTCTGGATCCTATTGGAAGACAGAGAAAAAGCCGTCACAAAGACGGCTGAAATTACAATTATTCTTACGCTTGCTCTTACCCCTGTTCCTACTCCTGTTCCTGCTCTTCGGATTTCATTCTGGCGTTTTTCACAGCGGCCTGAATCAGTCCGTCAAAGAGCGGATGTACGCGGGTAGGGCGGGATTTGAATTCGGGATGGTACTGCACGCCGATATAAAATGGATGATCGGTATACTCGATGGCTTCTACCAGAGAATTGTCCGGACTCGTTCCGGCGATCGTCATTTTGTTTTCTTCAAAGCGGCTGCGGTAGAGATTGTTGAATTCATAGCGATGACGGTGTCTTTCGCTCGTACGGTCCGCCTGATACAGATCATGCAGGCGGGTACCGTCATGGATGTAGCACGGATAGGCGCCAAGCCGCATCGTTCCGCCTTTGCGAATGTCATTGGACTGATCGGCCATGAAATCGATAATCGCATCGGGCGTGTTTTCATCAAATTCAAAGGAATTCGCCTGCTCGAGTCCGAGGACGTCCCGGGCAAAGGAAATGGCTGCGATCTGCATGCCCAGACAAATGCCCAGGTAAGGAATCTTATGCTCTCTGGCATAGCCCGCCGCAGCAATCATGCCTTCAATGCCGCGGCCGCCAAAGCCGCCGGGAACGATAATGCCGTCGACATCCGAGAAAACTTCGTCAAAATTGTCGAGATGTTCGGAATCGATCCATTTGATGTTCAGGCGGACTCCGTTTTTGAAGGCGCCGTGATGGAGCGCTTCCGCAACAGAAAGATACGCGTCATGCAGGGCGACGTATTTCCCGACAAGACCGATCGTGACTTCCTGATCGGCTTTGTGAATGGAATCGACCATGGCTTTCCAGTTTTCCAGATCCGGCGTTCGGTTTTCGAGACCGAGCTTTTTGCAGATGACGTCTGCAATATGCTGCTCTTCCAGCATCAATGGCACTTCATACAGAGAATCGAGCGTGCGGTTTTCGAAGACCGACTCGGGTTCGACGTTGCAGAAAAGGGAAATCTTGTCTAGAACCGAAGAGGGAATCGATTCATCGCAACGGGCAATGATGAGATCGGGGTGAATGCCAAAGCTCATCAGTTCCTTGACAGAATGCTGGGTCGGCTTGGACTTGAATTCCTTGCTTCCCGAAATATAGGGAATGTAGGTGACGTGAACGAACAGACAGTTGTTTCGTCCGGCTTCGGCTGCGACCTGTCGAATCGATTCGAGAAACGGCTGGGATTCAATGTCGCCGATCGTACCGCCGATTTCGGTAATGATGACATCGGCATCCGCATAACGTCCCGCCTGCATGACGAAGTTTTTGATTTCGTCGGTAATGTGCGGAATGACCTGAACCGTCTGTCCGAGGTATTTGCCTTCGCGCTCTTTGTTAAGCACATTCCAGTACACTTTTCCAGTCGTCAGATTGGAGTACTGGTGAAGGTTTTCATCGATAAAGCGTTCATAATGCCCGAGATCGAGGTCGGCTTCGAGGCCGTCGTCGGTGACGAACACTTCGCCATGCTGGAACGGCGACATCGTGCCCGGGTCCACATTAATATAAGGATCCAGTTTCTGCGCCGTGACCTTGTAGCCGCGTGCTTTAAGAAGGCGTCCGATCGAGGCAGCGCTGATGCCTTTGCCAAGCCCGGATACGACGCCCCCGGTAACGAAAATGTATTTCATAGGCAGATCCTCCTGCAAAAAAATAATTACCTGCCAATTTTACGCCTTGAAAATAACAGAAGAATTGGCGGAACCCGAAAAAGCAAAATGAGAGAAAAATGAGCGGGTTTCCAAACCTCATCAAGCCCTTACATAATCGCTTAAAACAGCCATATATTCTGTGAATCCTGTAAATGCTTTTGTTGTCACTATTTGTGCACGTATTATACACAAAGTCTAGTCCTATCTTTTGCTTATGCGTGTTATGTATGGACAACTTGACGAAGATGTTACTTTTTACGCACTTTAAAAAGAAGAAATTTGTTAACTTGCGTAAAAAGAACGCGAAAATTCGTTCGGAAACTAGTTGAAATCCTAAGGAGTTCGATATACTGAAATTAAGTGAAAAGCAGTTTCTTTTTTGGAAAAAGTTTACGAATCTGCTTTTCGGACGGTATGCTTACCTGTCGGATCCAGGCGTTTTTTTAAACGGATTTTCGCTGAAAACCTGACGTTCTTCTTTCGCTTTTTTGACGAATATGCAAAAAGAAGAACGTTTGAAAAGAAAACCGTTTTGAGTGTTCTGTTCTTCTTTAAGGATCATTTCATGGATTTGAGCAAAATGAGATGCACAGAAAAAAGCCATAGAGTCGACACCTGCGATCAAACGTGTAAAATACGGAATTCAGAACACAAGATTCTGAACGCCAGACAAAGCCAGCCGCCAAGGTGCGCGGCTGATGCAACTTTGGAAAAACAGAATGAGGAGGAAACAGAATGAACCGAACTGCCCGCTGCATCCGAATGCTTATGATCTTGAAAAGCCGACAGACGGTCTGTACCTCTGAACTTGCAGAGCTTCTCGAGACCAATCCAAGAAACATTCGTGAATACAAGAAAGAACTGGAACAAGCCGGCTATACCATTAAAACGGTACGCGGTGCCGGAGGCGGCTATGAGCTTGAAGGCGGAGCCGTCCTGCCTCTGCCTTTATATAACGATGAATCGATCGATATTCTGACCACGATCCGAGACAGTCTGCTGTCCACGCCCAATCAGCCGTATGCGGCCAAGGGTGCGGAACTGCTTGATGAAATTATCGCGTCCAACCCGGTCAGCGATCCGGAAAAGCCGATTTACTTTACCCCGAGCCGGATTAACGATTTCTCTGAATCCGCAAAGGACGATTTAAGCCGGATCCGCAAAGCGGTGTTCCGTCGCCAGCAGATCTCGATTCTGTACCATTCCCGCGAAAGCAAGGATCCCATCCGTCGTGTCGTTGATCCGTACGATGTCGTCTGCTCGGACGGCAACTGGTACTTTGTCGGCTTTGACCATTATCGTCAGGCTGTCCGAACGTTTCGGATTTCGCCGGCGCGCCTTTTAAAGCTCGAACTTCTCGATACGACATTCGAACGGCAGGCAGATTTCAAGCTCAAGGATTATCTGGGTACTTCTGCCCTTACACGCGCCGACAAGGAAATTTATCTGATTGAAGTGCGCAAGGAACAGTGCCGCTTCTTTGAAGAAATTCGCTGGGGCCAGAGCTTTGCAAAAATCGGCGAACAGCGCGAAGGCTGGGTGACCTATTCTTTCTTCTGCGACGATCCGGCGCATATCGAACGCAATCTGTTCCGTTTTGGAAACGATGTGATTTTGCTGGCCCCCAAATGGCTGGCTAAGGAATATACGGACAAGCTTGCTTCCATCCTGGATCTTTACAGGGATTAAGCAAACTTTTCCCGCTGAATTTTTACTGCTGTTTATTTCTCGATCAGGCGGACGTGTATCCGCCTGATTTATTTTTGAGTATGATAGTCAGAAGAGGGTCCTTTTGCCTGACCAGACCGCCCGCCGTTCGCATACGTTTGGACAAGGACGGAATGCTTCGCTTTCATTCCAGTCCATCCGCATCAGGCAAGAGGAAATGAGGAGATGGTGCCTATGAGCGAGAAACGACGAATGATTCACACCAATGAAGCGGCAGGCGCCCTGAACTGTCTGCGCAAGGTAGTTTTAATACGGCATCAGAATGGGGCAGTCGATGATTTTGCACTGCCCGACGGTCACGAATTTCGCCGCCGCCTGGAAGAGCTTTTTGAAAACGATCCGCTCCCCTGTGGACAAAAGGGAGATTCAAGCGAGCGTTCCTTTGATATTTTGCGACATCACGACAAGGCGCGAAATCTTCGCTTTGAAAGCCGGGGCATTTGCACGACGATTCCGGTTCTGGAATTTGATCGGGAAGGCTCCATCGAACAGGGTAAGCCGCTCTGGATCGTCTGGTATCCCGTGTATGGAACAAACCCAAAAGATACGATGCTGCATCGGCTGTACGCGGACTGTGCCGTTCTGGCGGCCAATGGAATCGATGTGTCGTCCATTCGCTTCATCTGTCTGCGCAGCGATCTGATCAGCGATCCAGATTTAAAAGCGGACGAGATTTTTACCGTCTACGATCATCTGCGCAAACCGCGCGGGGGATTTCGCAAGCCGACAGCCATTGAAATGGTTCGAGATCTCGAACAGAAAGAACCTTTCGGCAAGTTTCTCAATCTGGCGGCAGAAGCGCTGGATCAGGCGCTTGATCTTTCACTCGATGAAATCGCCGTACGCAAAACCAAACTTTGTTCGAGCGCCCACTGTCCCTTTTATGAAGAGTGCTATCAGAAGAGAACGCTGCCAAATGATTCCGTCGCACTTCTTTCTTCCTGCGCTGCTGCCGGCCAGATGATGGAAAAAGGCATTGTTACGCTCGATCAGGTTCCGGGTGAAGCGGTCGAGGGCAGTCCTTTTCAGTACGCGCAGATCATGGCGGCCAGAAATCCAAAAGGCTATTTTCTGGATGCGGGCGGGGTGGAAGAATGGTTTTCCAAACTGACGTTTCCGCTTTCCTATCTGGATTTTGAATGGGACACGTACGTTCTCTCCCCCTATGCCGGCATGCGGCCGTTTGATGTGCTGTGCTTTCAGTATTCTTTGCATGTCGAGACCAGAGAGGGAAAGCTAAGCCATACTGCCTTTTTTGAAACGGGAGACTGCCGGGAAGCGTTTATTCGATCGCTGCTGCGCGATCTGCCAAAGACGGGAAGCATTCTTGTCTTCAATATGGAAGGCGCGGAAAAGCTGCGTCTGCGTCAGCTGGCCGAGCAGTTTCCAGAGTATCGAGAACAGCTGGAATCGGTCTGCGAGCGGATGATCGATCTTGCGCTGCCCTTTGAAAGCGGCTGCTTTTATAATCTTGCTCAGCGTTCGCACAGTTCTCTGAAAACGCTGCTGCCGCTCTTTGCCCAGGATGTCAGCTATCACGATCTGGACGTATCCAACGGCGTACAGGCGGTCAACGTATACCGCCAGGCACAAAATGAACGCGGATTGCAGCAGCTGCAGCTGGCCAGAGATATCAGCGAATACTGCTCGCTCGATACGCTGGCCGAAAAGAAACTGGCCGATGGCCTGAAACAGAAACTGGAGGAAGAAGAATGCCAAATCTGATTACGCATGCCCTGTTTGCGGACGATGTGCTCGAACGCTTGAACAATCCTTTGTGTAACGCGAAGCGAAAGATGTTTCTGACAGGAAGCCAGGGACCGGATTTTCTGTTTTTTCATCACAGCGATCCTTTTTACGATATTCTCAAGCCTTCCGATATCCGCAAATACGGCAGACTCTTTCATAACGAGCACGTCAATGACTTTTACTTAAGCGCGCTGCATTCGATTGAAAACGAAAAAAACAAGGACATTCAGGACGATCTGATCGTCTACGTGTGCGGCCATCTTTGCCACTGGGCGCTCGATTCCACGATGCATCCGCTGATTTATTCGAAAACAGGCAACTGCAAAGGCGACAGTTCCTGGCGCCACCATCAGTTTGAATCGATGCTGGACGCGGCCATGCTCAAATACCGGAAAAATCTCACGATTGCCGACTATGACTTTTCGAAGGAATGCTTTTCCACATCGCCGCAGACCGCACGCGCCATGGCGCGGATTTACGTTCCGGCGATTGCCGAAATTTATGGCGAACACGTTGCGCCTTCGAGCTTTCTGGAGGTACTGAAAGACTGGCGGCGCATTGAACGCCATTTCCGGGATCCGAAAGATCTTAAGAAAAAGCTGCTGCGCCCGCTGGAAAAAATGACGCGTCTGGAGTTTCTGATGACCGGCTTTTCCATTCCGGCCCATTACGAAGACAATGTCGACATATGCAATCTGCTGCACAGTCCATGGCGCCATCCGGTATCCGGAGAAGCGACCACGGCATCGGTCTTTGATCTGATGGAAACCGCGCTGCAGAAAGCTTTGCGGACCATTGATCTTTTCGAAACCTGTCTGGCTCATCCAGGCAGCCCGGAAGACGAACAGGCGTTCCTCGATTTTCTGGGCGATCGCAACTACGAAATGGATATGCCCCCTGGATTTCTTCCGACCTATTTTGAACTGGCCGATCTGGATCAGAAAATCTGACGGGAACGTATAGGCCGTTTCCGGGTACTTTGCCGATACGATTGCTACGGCTTTTCGCCATTTCAACCGAAAGACTCTGTTTTTGATGGCTTTGTCCAGCGAAAGAACGCGGTAAATGCGGCATTGGATCTGGTAAAGCGCCCGACTGGGCACAGGCTTATCTTTTTTGTGTGAGAAAATCCGACGGGCGTACGCGAACCGTCTGGATGGATCAAAAGTTTTCATGAATTTTCATGAAAAAAGAGCCTGCGCGGCTTCGTTTTGAAGAGCCTGTGTAGAAGAGAAAACACAATTTGCTTATAATTAGACCACATTAGCGAAGGGAAAAGATTATGTACAAAATTCTGGAAAAGAAGGTGCTCAATCCGACCGTCGTTCAGATTACGGTCGATGCGCCTCACGCTGCCCGGCACGCGAAAGCCGGTCAGTTCATTATTCTTCGTGCAGACCAGGACGGTGAACGCGTTCCGTTTACCATCGCTGCCGCCGATCCCGAAAAGGGAACGGTAACGATCATCTATCAGGTGGTCGGCGCCTCCACAAGAAAGCTCATGGCTTTGGAAGAAGGCGATGAACTCGCGGACTTTGCCGGTCCATTAGGCCGTCCTTCGGAAATTGAAGGCGAAAACGTCGTGATCATCGGCGGCGGTGTCGGCTGCGCAATCGCTCTGCCGACGGCCAAGGCATTCCACGATGCCGGTAAAAACGTCACAACGATCGTCGGCTTCCGCAATAAGGATCTTGTCATTCTCGAAGACGAGTTCAAAGCCGTTTCGGATACGTACTATCTGATGAGCGACGACGGTTCGGTTGGCGAAAAAGGTCTGGTTACCGCCAAACTGAAAGAGCTGATCGAAAACGGACAGAAAATCGATAAAGTCATCGCGATCGGACCGCTGATCATGATGAAATTTGTCTGCGCTCTGACCAAGGAATATGACATTCCTACCGTTGTCTCCATGAACCCGATCATGATCGACGGTACCGGCATGTGCGGCGGCTGCCGCCTCGTTGTCGATGGCCAGATGCGTTTTGCCTGCGTCGACGGTCCAGATTTTGACGGACATAAAGTCGACTTTGATTCGGCGATGAGCCGCAATGGTGCCTATAAGGAAAAAGAGCATCACGACTATGAAGAAGCCTGCCGGCTTCTGAACAGGAAGGAGGGGGACTGAACATGCCGAACATGCAGATGAACAAGCATCCGATGCCCGTTCAGGAACCGGATATCCGTATTACCAACGTCGAAGAAGTCGCTTTAGGCTATACGCCGGAAACGGCAATCGAAGAAGCCAAGCGCTGCCTCAACTGCAAGCACAAGCCCTGCATCGGCGGCTGCCCGGTCAATATTCATATTCCGGACTTTATCGCGAAAGTTGCCGAAGGCGATTTTGAAGGCGCTTATCGCATCATTTCGCTGACCAGCTCGCTGCCGGCCATCTGCGGCCGTGTCTGCCCGCAGGAGTCGCAGTGCGAATCCAAATGCGTACGCGGCATTAAAGGCGAACCGGTGGCCATCGGCCGCCTCGAGCGCTTTGTTGCCGACTATATGCGCGAAAAAGGCGAAGGCAAGCCGGAAAAACCGCAGCCAAACGGTCATAAAGTTGCAGTGGTCGGTGCCGGTCCAGCCGGACTTTCCGCAGCCGGCGATCTGGCCGGCATGGGCTATGAAGTTACCGTATTTGAAGCCCTGCATACGCCGGGCGGCGTACTCATGTACGGGATTCCGGAATTCCGTCTGCCCAAAGCCATCGTTCAGCACGAAATTTCCAAGCTGAAAGATCTCGGCGTTGAATTTGTGACCAACTTCGTAGTCGGCCGCTCCGAAACGATCGAAGAGCTGATGAACGAAGGCTATGAAGCCGTCTTTGTCGGCTCCGGCGCCGGTCTGCCTAACTTCATGAATCTGCCCGGTGAAGAGCTCAAGGGCGTATTCTCCGCCAATGAATTTCTGACCCGCTTCAATTTAATGAAAGCGTACCGTGAAGATTCGCCGACCCCGATCCAGCATCCGAAAAAGACGGTCGTTGTCGGCGGCGGAAACGTCGCCATGGATGCGGCGCGCTGCGCAAGACGTCTTGGCAGCGAGGTGTACATCGTCTACCGCCGTTCGCTCGAAGAACTGCCGGCCCGTAAGGAAGAAGTTGAACACGCCATGGAAGAGGGAATCATCTTCAAACTGCTCAACAACCCAGTTGCCGTCCACGGCGATGAAAACGGCTGCGTGAATGCGGTGGAATGCATCGAAATGGAACTCGGCGAACCGGACGCTTCCGGAAGAAGACGCCCGATTGCCAAAGAAGGAAGCAGCTTCATGATCGATGCCGACTGCATGATCATGGCGATCGGTACTTCGCCAAACCCGCTGATCCGCTCGACGACCGAAGGTCTGGAAACCAACCGCAAGGGCTGTCTGATCGTTGACGAAAACGAAATGACGACCCGCGAAGGCATTTACGCCGGCGGGGATGCCGTTACGGGTGCCGCTACGGTTATTTCCGCGATGGGTGCCGGCAAGAAAGCCGCCGCAGCCATCGACAAGGCGCTGCTCAAAGACGCCTGAGTTTTCCCGATTCTGCTTTAAACGATTCAAACTGCAGGCAGAAGGCCTGTCCGGATTTTTTGCGGACAGACGCTTCTGTCTGTTTTCACGTTTTCTTCCCGATTCTTTTGTATCTTTTGTCGCAGCACAAATACGGGTGCATGATTTTTACTGATCCAGTCTTGCTTTACTGAACGGATGAACCGGTTTGGTATTAAACCCGTTTTCTGCCTTGTGAAAGAGACGAAAAAGCGCAGGAGAAACGAATCGCCTTTGTCTATCGGCAATTCAAATATTTGCCAATCAAATTCATGCAGGCAGGATGCAAAGTTGACAAGGGGCAGGAATTCTTTAAAATAAAACCGAAATTCAATCACAAAGGAGCCATAACCGACATGATCAGTTCGAACGATTTAAAACCAGGACAGACAATTCGCGTTGGAGATGATATCTTCGTAGTTCTGGACACCCTTCAGAATAAGACAGCCCGTTCTGCAATGGTTGTCAAAGCCAAAGTCCGCAACCTGCGTACAGGAAGCAACGTAGAGCTTTCCTGGGGCGGCGGTGAAAAAGTAGAGCCTGCCATGATCGACAAGCGCGAAATGCAGTACCTGTACGATACAGACGATGCCATGGTTTTCATGGATAACGAAACTTACGAACAGATTGAGATCCCGACAGTTCGCCTGGAATGGGAACGCAAATTTGTTAAGCCAAACGATAACGTAAACGTAACCAGCTACGAAGGCGAAATCATCGGTGTTTCTCTTCCGGACAAAGCAACTCTCCAGGTTGTTGAATGTGAACCAGCTGTAAAAGGCGATACCACCAGTGCTGCGCAGAAAAATGCAAAACTGGAAACCGGCCTTGAGCTGAAAGTTCCTCTGTTCATCAACGAAGGCGAAATGATCGTTGTTTCGACTGCAGACGGAAAATATTCCGGACGCGCGAAAAACTAGTCTTCTTCCAAGCCGCATACCGCGGCTTTTCTTTTTGGTTTTTTGCCTTTATTTAAAGGCTTGTTTTAATTATTTTGCTATGAATTTGTTATAATGAAAACCGTGCTTAAGGAGGAAATGAATGACCAGACTGTCCCGTAAAGACCGTTACCAGGATCTGCGTCAGACGATCAGCGACCAGAATGGCGAAGCGAAAACTTCCGCGCCAAGTGCGCAAAAAAAATGAAAAGACCGTTCGCCTGGCCGCACCGGATGTCAAAAGCGAAAGCCGTGCCAAAGCGGCTCCGGTAAACAGTCGTGCACAATCGACAAACCCTGTTCTTGAAGATCTGCTTGGAGAAGTAAAACAGTACAACCTCTCCAACGGCGATCTTGTCAGTGACGATACACAAATGCAGATTCTGCATACCATTAACAGCGACCGAAACCCCGAAGCGGATAAGCGAAACCGTCATCTTGAAGAGATGGAAACCGCCGCTCCAGGTTCCACGACGCTCAATCTCTACAGCTCCGATCTCATGGATCTGGCTGCCAGAAGCAAGAGCCAGAAAGAAGAAGCGGCCCAAAAAGCAGCCGCCCAGGAAGATCAAGAGCCAGTAGAGCGCGAAATTGAAGTGGATTTAAGCGTACTCGAGTCCGCTTCAAAAAAGCATTCTGCCCGCGATGACTTCTTCGCAAAACCCGAATCCGAACCAGAAGAGGAAACGACAGAAGCATTC
The DNA here is from genome assembly GCF_020969955.1 of Allobaculum fili. NCBI lineage: Bacteria > Bacillati > Bacillota > Erysipelotrichia > Erysipelotrichales > Erysipelotrichaceae > Allobaculum > Allobaculum fili. The sequence continues at coordinate 41,240 of NZ_JAHDSX010000007.1, forward strand.
GAAGAAGAATACGAAGAGAAGCCTAAAAGCCGGCGCAAAAGAAAACCGTTCTTTAAGTCCCGCAGAAAATCCAGAGACGATGAAGACGAATATGTCGAAATCGATGAGGAAGAAGAGGTGCCTGGCGCCTTTGATGACGACGCTCTCGTCGAAGAGGATGTCATTATCGCCGCCCCTGCAAAACGCTCCGAATTTTCCTACGACGATCAGGATCGCCTCTTTGATGAAGACTATAACGATCTCGATGCAGAAGACGAAGTCGAAGAAAAGCGTCCGACACACCGCAAAAAACACGCCCGCAAAGCCAGAGCAAAAAAGCCGGAACTGCATACGCAGGATGAAGAAGACGAAAGTGAAGAATATTCCCGTCCTCGCGCTTCCGTTTACGATCAGGAAGATCAGCCTGTTTCCAAAGGCGCAGCCATTTTCATGATCGTCTGTGTCATCCTTCTCGTCATTCTGATTATTCTTACGATTTTCTGGATGTCCAAACTCGGTATTTTCTAGATTTTAAAGGAGGAGATCCAGACGTAAAAAGCGTTCTGGATTGAATAGCTGATGCAAAAATTCAATGTGGCCCTCGATGGGCCAAGCGGAGCCGGCAAATCCTCTGTTGCCGATGAAATCGCCCGGATCTATGATCTGATCCATCTCGATACCGGAGCCATGTACCGGGCTCTGGCCTGGAAGCTGCACGCGATGCAGATGGAGCCGAAAAGCTCGAAAGAACTCGAAGACGCGCTTAGTTCCATCGATCTGAAAGTGAATCCGGCCGATCAGAGCATTTCCGTCAACGGTGAAAATGTCTCCCAGATCATACGTACGCCCGAAGTCAGCCGTCTGGCATCGATTTATTCCGCACTGCCGGAAGTTCGAATACGGCTGGTGGCCCTGCAGCAGGAAATCGCCCGTTCCAAAGGCTATATTCTGGACGGACGCGACATCTGCGATGTCGTGCTGCCCGATGCGGACGTCAAAATCTATCTGGACGCTGCGCCGGAAGCCCGTGCAAAGCGGCGTATGCTTCAAAATGAAGAAAAGGGAATTGAAGAGCCGTACGAAGAGGTGCTGGCGGCCATCATCGAGCGCGACGCGCGCGATAAAAACCGCAAGGAAGCCCCGCTTCGCGTTTCCAAAGACGCGCGTGTTCTTGATTCCAGCAGCCTGAATTTCCAGGAAACCGTAGACGTTGTCTGCGAATGGATTAATCAGGCACTCTCTGCGCAAAAAGCAGAGGCTCACGCATAATGAATGCATAAAGTCTGCGAGGCAGACAGAAAGAAGTGTTTTTTATGATGAAAGGTACAGTGGCTGTAGTCGGCCGGCCAAACGTCGGCAAGTCTACCGTCTTCAACCGCATCATCGGCGAGCGCAAGTCGATTGTCGATGATACGCCGGGCGTTACCCGTGACCGCATTTATGGACAGACGGAGTGGCTGACACAGCCGTTTTATTTAATTGATACCGGCGGGATCCAGCTGGAAGATCAGGCGTTTGCGGATGAGATCGGCATGCAGGTCGATATCGCGATTGAAGAAGCAGATGTCATTCTGTTTCTGGTCAACGCCATCGAAGGCGTTACCGATGACGATATCGCCATTGCCCGCAAGCTGCAGAAATCGAAGAAACCGGTTGTTTTAGCGGTAAATAAAGCCGATAATGAAAACCTGCGCATGTCGATTTACGATTTCTATACGCTCGGTCTTTCCGATCCGATTCCCATGTCCGCTGAACATGGAACCGGAGTTGCCGAAGTCCTCGATGAAATTGTAAAATACCTGCCGGATAAAAAACTGAAAGTCTACGACGGCATGACGACCTTCTGTGTCATCGGCCGTCCAAACGTCGGCAAAAGCTCGCTCGTCAACGCGATTCTCAAAGAAGACCGCGCCATCGTCTCCAATGTGGAAGGCACAACGCGCGATGCCGTCGATACGCCGTTTCGCTACGAGGGCCGCGACTATGTCATTATCGACACCGCAGGCATGCGCAAGCGCGGAAAAGTCTGGGAGAACATCGAGAAGTATTCCGTTCTCCGTGCCGTTTCCGCGATTGAGCGCGCCGATGTCGTCCTGTTTCTGATTGACGGAGAAAAAGGAATCCGCGATCAGGATAAGCACGTCGCCGGACTGGCCCATGATGAAGGAAAAGGCGTCATCATCGTCTACAACAAGTGGGATACCGTAGAAAAAGACGAAAGAACGATGAACGAAATCTCGAAAAAGATCCGCGAAGAGTTCAAGTATCTTTCCTACGCGCCGATTGCGTTTGTCTCCGCGAAAACCGGAGCCCGCGTCAATACGCTGCTCCCGCTGATCGATCAGGTCCATGATGCCTGCACGATGCGCGTTCCGACTAACGTACTGAACGACGTTATTATGGACGCCCAGATGATGAACCCGCCAAAACCGCATAACGGCAAGCAGCTGCGGATTTACTACGCTTCGCAGGTTTCTGTATCGCCTCCGACGATTCTGATATTCGTCAACGAACCGGAACTGTTCCATTTCTCGTACAAGAGATACCTGGAAAACAAGCTCCGTGAGGCTTTCGGATTTATCGGAACCCCGATTCGAATTCACGCAAGGAAGAGATAAAAATGAAAACTGTTGTGATTGGCAGCGGAAGCTGGGGCACAGCGCTGGCTCAGGTTCTCTGTGACAACCATCAGCCTGTCGAACTGATCGGCGTCGACGATGCCGAAATTCAGGACATTAACCAAAACCATAAAAACTCGAAATACTTCAGGGACGTCGATCTCAATCCGGCCCTTCACGCCACAAAGGACTGGAACGTTTTAAACGACGCGGACGTCGTCCTCTTTGCGGTACCGACTGCAGCCATTGAATCGGTTGCTTCAAAAGCCGCAGAGCATGTAACGAAACCCGTCATTGCGGTCAATGTTTCCAAGGGCTTCAACCCGGGAAGCGATGAGCGCATGAGCCAGGTCATCCGGCGCGTCATGCCGGCGGACCGTCTTTCCTCGGTCGTTTCTCTGATTGGACCTTCCCACGCGGAAGAAGTCATTGAGCGTCAGCTGACCAGCATTGATGCGGTCAGCCTGAAGGAAGACGACGCGAAAGCCGTTCAGCTGCTGTTTTCCAACCAGTATCTGCGTATTTATACTGGCGACGATGAAATCGGCAGCGAACTTGGCGCCGCCGTTAAAAACGTCATGGCGATCGCCTCGGGCATCATTGCCGGTCTCGGGTACAAGGACAATACCCGTGCAGCGCTCATTACCCGCGGCCTGCAGGAAATGATCCGCTTTGGCACGCGCTTTGGCGGCCGTCCAGAAACGTTTGTTGGTCTGACCGGCATCGGCGATCTGATCGTTACCTGTTCCTCTATCAATTCCCGCAACTTCCAGGCCGGTCTTCAGATCGGCAAAGAAAATGACGTCACACATTTTCTTCAGACGAACAAGAAAACGACCGAAGGCATTCGTACTGCAAAAGTCGTTCATGATATCGCCGCAGAAACCGGAATTGACATGCCGATCTGCGAAGAGGTCTACCAGATCCTTTTCGAAGGCAAGGAACCGAAAAACTGTGCCTGTGATCTTATGCTTAGAGATTTAAAGAAGGAGTTTTAATTCATGCCTAAGTACGTAAACAAGGATTCTCTTACAGACAGCCTTTCTTCTGCATTCAACCTGAAGAAAAAAGACTCTGCGGAGATCGTGAACCTGCTTTTTGAAGAAATGTCGGAGGCTCTGATTTCCGAAGGAACCGTTGAAATTACCGGCTTTGGAAAATTCGTTATTTTTGATCGCAAGAAACGAATGGGCATCAACCCAGTTACGAAAGAACGTATGGAAATCCCAGCGACCAAACTTCCTAAATTCAAACCCAGTCAGACACTGAAAAATCGCTGCAACAACCGGGAGGACTAATCCCGGTTTTTCTTTGTCTGCGCAAGCCTGTATGGTAAATGTAAATTTTCTTTGAATGGGCGACCCATCGGTGAAAAAGTGTTAAAGGATGATAATATCAACCAACTAGTATAATAAGAAGTGGAAAAACATCATAGAACACCATCAGAAGGCGATTTGGAAAGAAATTTTTGACCGTTAGATACGAACGTATCTGCCCCGATCCGTTTACGTATCGAGGCAAAAAAATTTCGGTATTTAGATCGCCTGCTGGAAAAGAGGAATATTTATCATGCATTCTATCGTTTTGGCCGGAGGCTGTTTCTGGGGCGTAGAAGCCTTCTTTCGCCAGTTTCGCCCGCTGCACACGCAAGTCGGGTATGTAAACGGTCCTGGAGAACATCCAATCTACCGGGATGTCTGCGAGGGAAGCGGACATACCGAAGGCATTCGCATTGAATACCCGGACTGTATTGAGCTGCCTCAGATTCTGGCTTCCTATTTTTCCATTGTCGATCCGGTCAGTCTGAACCGGCAGGGAAACGATATCGGCATCAACTACCGTACCGGCATTTATACGAACGATCCAAAGGAAGCGGCAATCGCGAAGGGCATGCTGGAAGACTTGCAGAGGCATTATTCCAAACCCATTCAGATTGAGGTAGAACCGCTCAATAACTTCTGCCCGGCAGAAGAGGAACACCAGAATTATCTCGGTCGCAATCCCGGCGGCTATTGCCATATTCCTAGATCGCTTTTGCATGGATGCAGACTGTTTACCATGCGCGAGCTTCGCGAGGAATATCCATCGCTGGCAAAAACGATGCCTGCACCAGAGGAAGATGAAATTTTCTAAACAGCCTGACCAGATTTAGATTTTATGCGAAGAAAAAGCGGATCTGCACAAGAAGGAAATGCCTTCAACGCAGATCGCGCTTTTTTACTTTATCCAGGGAATACAGCCGGCTTGCCGCTTAAGAAGAAAGCTTGCCGATAAATTCCTGTACGCGGGTTTTGGATGAAGAGAACAGCTCTTCGGGCGTTCCTTCTTCGAGAATCACGCCGTGTTCCAGAAAAATGATGCGATCGGAAACTTCTCTGGCAAAGCCAAGTTCGTGGGTGACAATGACCATTGTGATGTGTTCGCTGGCCAGCTGTTTTAAAACTTTCAGCACTTCGCCAGTCAGCTCCGGGTCCAGTGCGGAAGTCGGTTCATCCAGAAAGAGAATTTCCGGCTTCATCGCCAGAGCACGGGCAACGCCTACGCGCTGCTGCTGCCCGCCGGAAAGCTGGCAGGGATAGGCATCGGCTTTATCGGCCAGACCAAACTGCGCCAGCAGATCCAGAGCCGTCTGTTTCGCCTGGTCTTTTGGCGCCTTGAGCACGCGCGTCTGGGGATCCGTAATGTTCTTTAAGACGGTGTAATGCGGGAACAGATTGAAGTTCTGAAAGACGAGTCCGAAATACCGGTGGAGCCTTGCCAGCGTCTTTTTATCGACATACTGGGAAGGTCCGTTTTCTGTGCCCTGAGCTTTGCAGACGGGATCGCTGCCGTAATAAAGGGAACCGTGGTCCATCGTCTCTAACAGCGTGGAGCAGCGAAGCAGGGTGGATTTGCCGGATCCGGACGGTCCGATAATCGAGACGATTTCGCCGGGCATGACCTGAAGCGAAACGTCCTTGAGCACTTCGTTTTCGCCAAACGATTTGGAAAGATGCGAAATTTTCAGTACGGGCATCGAGGCGTTTTCATTCGAATTCATAAAAGCGCTCCTTTCTATACCCGGTAATAGGCGTAATGCTTTTCAATCCGCTCACAGACAAAGCTGACGATCAGGTTGAACACGTAGTAGTACAGACCGGCAATCATCAGCGGCATAATCGTCGCCTGCGCTGCGGCAAGCTGTTTGGCCATTGTAAACATTTCCGCTACCGCAATGACGAAGGCCAGAGACGTATCCTTAACGAGCGTGATGATTTCGTTGGTAATCGCCGGCATGACCTGCTTGATCAGCTGCGGCAGCAGGATATGAAAGAACGTCTGGGTTCTCGAATAGCCAAGGACTTTCGCGGCTTCTTCCTGGCCTTTGGGAAGGGCCTGCAGACCGCTTCGATAAATTTCCGCAAAGTAGGCAGCGTAATTGATCGAGAACGCGATAATGACGGCAATAAAGCGATAGTCCGCGCCGACTTTCATACGGAACAGATAGTACGGGCCAAAATATACGACGATCAGCTGCAGCATCAGCGGGGTGCCGCGCATAATGGAAATGTAGATGCGGGTAATTGTACTTATAATTTTGTTTTTGGACATTCGGCCAAAAGCCACAATCATGCCAAGCGGCAAGGAAAAGATCAGGGTCAGCGCGAAGATTTCAATGGTGACCAGAAGGCTTTTGCCGATTTCCAGAAATGTATACCAGTCCATCGCAAAGCCTTATTTCTTATAATCCTCAATGACAAGGAAGTCCGTCAGACCGTATTTCTCGGCAATTTCCTGAACCTTGCCTTCGTCATACAGCGTGTAGACATCGGCCTGTACTGTGTCACGCAGATCGGTATTTCCTTTCAGGAAGCCGATGGCGTACACTTCGGAAGCCAGCGGCTCATCCAGCTTGCGGAATGCACCGTCTCCACGGTTGGCGATCTGGTAATCCGCGACGCCGACATCGAGGGCAACCGCGTCAATTCCTCCGGCTTCAAGATCCATGAAGGCGGTGTTGTAGTCGCCGTACTGCGTCAGGTTGGCGAAGGAACTTGCCAGATCGGCGTTATCTTCGCTTTCCAAAGCCGCAAGCGCGGAAGAGTCTTTCTGTACGCCGACGTTTTTGCCGGCCAGATCGGCCGCGCTTTGAATATCGGAGTCTGCCGGTACGACGAATACTTGCGAGTTATCAATATACGGATCGCTGAAGGTGTAATCGTCTTCACGTCCGTCCATGGTGAAGCCGTTCCAGATGCAGTCGATCGTGCCGTTGGAAAGTTCCATATCCTTGGAATCCCAGTCAATCGGCTGTTTTACGAGCGTCCAGCCTTCCATTTCAGCGACCGCTTCGGCCAGTTCCAGATCAAATCCGGTGTATTCGCCGTTCTCGTCTTTATAGCCGTATGGCGGGAATTCGGCGTCGAAGCCTACCGTAAACGTTTTCGCCGAAGCGTCGCTTCCGCTCTGGCTGGAAGCTTTTGCGCTCTCACCAGCATTCGAATTGCCGGAGCAGCCGGCAAGCAGGGAACCGGCGACCAGAGCCGATAAAAGCAGGTTGGTTTTTTTCATAATTTTTCTCCTGTCCTAATGAAAAGGAACAGGCTGTGCAAAGGGACAAATGTCCGAAGATTTTGACAGGCTGTTCACAATATTTGAAAGTTTATCACACTTGAAAACGACAATCCCGCGTCTTTCCAGAAACTGTAAATGTTTTCAGGATTATGACGGAAACGCAATCAAAATGCAATGCGTGTCCAGAAGTACGCCTGCCCACGATAACAAACTTCTTCTCGTTCTCCATATCTCTTGCCCAAAGGGGACGGATTTTTTTAAGGAAGAATCTCCCTGTCCAAAACCGTTCTCTCTGCGCCAGAGTGAGGCGGATTATCGAGCCCGCTTTGCTGATCCGGCAAAATACAGACATCTGGATTTTCAGAGATCGATTGTGAAATTCGATTTCAAGCGTAAATTCTGACATCGATCATTGGGCAGGCATCGTTTGGTTTTATCATCCGAAAAGTATAATGGTATTGCCGATTAGGAAGGGCTGATGCCGATGAAATATATGACGGTACAGAAGGCATCAAGAAAATGGGACATCTCCGATCGCCGCGTGCGCTATCTCTGTTCCAATGGCCGAATCCGCGGAATTCTGCAGCAGGGAAGGCGCTATCTGATTCCGGAAAACGCAGAAAAGCCTAAAGATGAGAGGGTAAGCCGCAATAAAGCGGCTAAAGAGCGTAAATACAACGACTTTACCCGGCTCGATCTGCTCAAGAAGCTGGTTAAGGAACTTCCGCAGGAAGATCCTCTGACCCAGGCGGTCGGCAGGAAAAACTTTATTTGTGAATTTGCCAGTTCCATCTGCGCCCAGCAGGGAGCGGATCTCAGTTTTGAACAGGCTTCGCATATGGTCGACGGTCAGGTCGAACCAGTTTTTTCCCTTGCCGAACATCTCGACGTTCGAGGCGTTCACGATGCCTGGATTTATTTGTTCAGCTGTCTGAAGGAAAAGAAAACGCTCAGCCAGAACATGATTCGCGCGGTCCATTCGCTGGCCGATCTCAATCATTCCTTTTCGCGCGGAAAGTATCGGAAAGTGCATGTCCGCATCTGTGCGGGTGCCGATCGTTCCATATCCCTCGATCTGATCGAACCCAAACTCAGTGAACTGCTCAATCTGAACTCGCGCTGGAAAAAGGAAATGCATCCTATTGAACGGGCTACGCGCTTTTATCTCGAGTTTCTGGCGATTCATCCCTTTGAAAATGCCGACAAAAGTGTTGCGCAGCTGCTTCTCTGCTACGATCTGATGCAAAACGGCTATCCGCCTTTGGTCTTCATACAGGAGGATCTGGACGAATGGCAGCAGGCCGTAGAAGAATACGAAAGCGACCGCAATGCTAAGCGGATGGTTCGTCTGGTCCGCCGCAAGATGGAAGAGAAGATGGAAGCCGTTCTTGCCGCAAACCGGGCCAAACGAAAACGCAAGGCGGCCCGAAGAAAAAAGATTGCCCAGACGCTGCAGAGGCAGCTGCCGTCCTTTGAACAGACGGAAAGTCTGCGCTCCTGATGCATATGCAGCAGTAAAACCGGAAGAAATAAGAATCCACAGATACGGATGCTTTTGTCTTCTGGTTTTGTTTCTTAACGAATCCTGAATCCTCTATTAAGCTTCTTTACAGCCGTCTTTTGAAATGTTGATCCGTGCTATAGTACAAATATCGAAAATCCTGTGTTCCTTTCGTCTGAACTGGACTGAACGTGAACCGGATTCCTTATGGAGGAAACAGAATGGGAATTCTCAGATGGGGAATTGACGCAGCCGCTTCAGCGTATGCGGATCAGCCCAAAGAAGTATTATTTGCGGAAGGATTAAACAACGATGTCCTGGCCGTTCCCGCAACGGCAAAAGGAAAAAAAGGCACGCCAAACGTCTTAACTGACGGCTCCGTCTTTAACGTTGGAATCAACCAGGCCGCACTGCTCATTGAAAATGGTCAGGTTCATGATTTCGTCATTGCGGACGATGAAAAAATGACCGGTCAGTATATTTACGATACGTCCCGTGAGCCGTCCTTATTAAACGGCGGAACCCGCGAATGGAAAAATGTCTGGAATCTGGTGAAGAGCCGTTTCCAGTACGGCGGCCAGTCTCCAAACCGCATGCAGCTGGTGTATATCAACCTGAAGGAAATCACCGAAAACCCGGTTGGTGTCGGCAAAGTACCCTTTATCGATACATATCTCGGTACACGTCTTCTTTTAGGCGTTCATGGCTACTATACATTCCGGATTTCCAACCCGGCAGCGTTCTATGAAAATCTGCTGATGGATCCGTCGAAAAAATACCGTAAGGAAGAAATTACTGAACAGCTGCGCGTGGAAATGATGCCGAAAATTTCCGGTGCGCTGACCCGCATTGCGCCTGCCTGCGTAAATGGCTATCAGGATATTTACGTTCACGATACCGATCTTGCCAACGCGCTCAACGAAGCGCTCGGTCAGGAATGGCTCGACAAACGCGGCATTGAACTCGTGAAAGTCGCTCTGAACCCGGAAGTTGCCCCAGCAGATCTGGAACGCGTCATGCAGCTGGAAAATGCGCGCACGCTCTCCAACTCCCAGATGGCGTTCGGTTCCATGGTCAATGCGCAGAACAATGCGATGCAAAACGCTGCAGCCAATGCCAATGGGGCAGTAAACGGCTTTATGGGAATGAATATGGCCGGTGGCAATTCGCAGACCGCCTCGCTCCTTGCCCAGAAAATGGAACAGGAAAAGGCAGCGCAGGAAGCAGCAGCCAAAGCAGCGGCTGCGCCTGCACCGAGCAGTGATAGCCAGACCTGGGTTTGCGCGAACTGCGGCGAAACCGCAACTGGCCGATTCTGCGCAAACTGCGGGACGTCAAAACCTGAAGTGAAATTCTGCCCGAACTGCGGAGCGAAAACGACTCCAGGTTCCAAATTCTGCACCAACTGCGGAACGAAACTCAGTTAAGCGTCCAATCGCCTGGTTCATCACATTCAAAACCGAAACGAAAGGCTCAGTCCCGTACAGGAGGCTGAGCCTTGTCTCGTTATGGGTATTAGAAAGAGGAGTCTTCTTCACACCAAAGCAGATCAGTTCCCAAACAATATTGTTTTTTAACACTTAGAAGCCGTACATAATGTTCTTAGATTCATGCTCCCAAGGAGGTCATGTGATGGATGAATTGATTAAAGACGTCGTGATAAGGATATTGGAAAACAACCGTGAACTGGGATCCTTGTCTGGCGATTTCGCTAAAGGAAAGAGGTTAGCCTATTACGAGATTTTAGATTTAATTAATAGCAGATTAGAGATCCTCGGGAATAATCCTTCTTCTTTTGGCATTAAAGACGATCCGTTCAAATTGATCAATTTAAATTAGCACATGCAGGCGAGTCGCCTGCTCCGAAAGAACAGACAATGAAAACCGGCTTATTAATCCGGAGTGTTTCTGGATGTTTTAAAGCGTCAAGGGCTTGAAAAAGCGGTTCGATAATCGAAGGATCGGTGAAATCACAGGACTGACTCAACAATCTGGACATGGCCTCTTCCTGCTCTGATTTGTCCTTCTTCTTTTTGAGCATGCTGGCAAGCATTTTCAACATCAGCCGGCTCGCCAGAGACATCTTTGAATAATTCAGACCGCCTGGAAAATAGAAAACACGCTCCGGGGCAGTATTCAGTGCTTTTCCAGCTTCATCGAGCGCCAGGAGCGTATCCGGAAAAGGAGAAGAAGCGGCTCCGGTTACAAAAAGAAAGACGGGCTGATCTGGATTATTTTTTCGGATTTTGGCAAAGTCGGCAAGGGCATGAAGGTTTCCCGCCTGCATCCAGGTCCCAAAGATCAGTACGTCAAAAGTCGACAAATCCATAGTTCGGCTTTTGGAGAGCGGGAAGCATTCGCCATCAATCCGGCTTGCAATCCATTGGGCGTACCGCTCTGTAAAGCCGGTCTGGGAATGGCAGAGGACAGCTGTTTTCATCCTTATTCTCCTTTGTCTGCGGAAAGTCGGGTTTCCGGCAGTTTGTCTTTTTTGTTTTCTGCGCGCTTTTCTTCGATTTTTGCAGGAACAGGGGACTCTTCATCAGGTGCTTTCATTGCGGCTTTTTCCAGAAGATCTGCCCCGTTTAACAGGCTGAGAAGCATTTCAAAAAGCGCGAGCGTCTGATCCTCATTCAAGCCGGTGAACAGTTCGCCAAGCTGCTCGCGATACGGAGCGAAAGCTCCGTCAAAACAGGCATCCGCTTTATCAGTCAGAAGAATCATTAAAGCGCGCGGCCGATCCGGGTTTGTTTCTATATGGACGAAGCCCTTCTTTTCTAAAGAAAGCGCGAGCTTTTTAACATTCTGCCTTGAACAGCCGAGCATCTTGCCGCATTCTCCCAGGCTGAGCGGCTGCTCAAGGTCATGCAAAGTCGACAGCAGCATGAACTGGCGAAGTGTAACCTCCGGAATACCTGCATCAAAGAGATTCTGGATCCGATTTGTCAGCATGAACAGAAGATTGAAGATGGCTCTTTGCGCAAGTTCCGGATTTTGAGAGGACTTCTCGATTCGATCTTTGAGTTCCATGAGATTTCTGTACCTTTCCTTCCTGTAAAAATGCTCGACTTCCTGTATTGAATTAGAAAAGCTGGCTTTTAACCCGCTATATGTAACTGGTTACCTATTATATACCATCCCATCGTTCTGCTCTCCATCTTTTTTTCGGGTAATATTTTCAGTGGCGAAAAATTTCAGAAAAAAGGCCCGAAATCCATATAAGATTTCAGGCTGTAGGATATGCAGTGATCTTGTGCGTGCGGATCAGCCGAGTTTCTTACGGCGAAGCGTTTTCGAATTCAGAATGACTGCGTCTTCAAAATGGTCATAAATTGCATCTCTATGTAGATCAGTGAGTCTGCGTCTGGCTGTCGGATTTTCTGGGTCTTCGATGTTGATTTTATAAGTCAATACCGTATAGCTGTCCTGAGGAATTTCCCAGAAGGAAACGCAGTAGTATGGCTCGCTGCCCTCCTCTTCTTGCCAGAACGAAAGGGAGGAGCGGATTTTGGTCTGCTTTCCGGATTTCAGCAGGACGTCCAGTTCTACAGTTCGGATGGCTTCCCAATACGTTTCAACGATAAATCGGTTTATAGTTCCTTCATTTGCCGGGGTCTCCGATTCGATCTTGGAATTGTTTTTCGCATCGATCAGTTCGTTTCTGAATTGGGTCATATGGGAAATAAAAATTCGGTCATACACATTTAAGGATCCTATTTCCGGACTTTTCTCAGGAATGACGGATTGCTCATCGATTTTAAGAGATACATCAAGCACAGTGAATTTTTTACACCACGGATCCATCTTCTGGTCTTTATCACTTGTCTGATAAAGCAGCGATCCCTGGCCGAGCTCAAAATATTCAAGCTGATATCTTCGAAATGTTAAATAGGCCATTGATCCCGCATCGTCCTGCAGATTCACGTAACAGCCGCCCTTCGAAACGCGTTTTCCAAGCCATTGCAGTCGAGGCTTTATTTCCTTTATATAGCTTCGTACCCGATCGAGAACAGGAAGAAAATCCTGAACTTTACGATCGTAAAGCCATTCATTAAAAAGATTTACGCCTAGGACACAATCAAACTGCATCAGATCGCATTCTCCTTCACTTATCATCGTAATCTTTCGAAAGGATTTTTCCCTGGAAACAAGCCGTTCAAAAGGGATAGCCGATGAGGAAGTATCGAGTACATAAATGGGCGATTGAGGAAATCTCTTCACAGCAGCCCCGGCATAAAGCAGCGCCTCTGGTCCCCATACGAGAATGGACTGTCCATTGACCGATGGCATATGTTTCATAAGCAGATTCAAATTTAAGATCAGACGCATAAAGCGCAAATATGAGGATTCCGACTGCCAGTTTCTCCTTTTCAGAACAAAACTGTCCAGATGAATTTCGCCAAAATGCGCATATCCATTTTGATCACATGTGTAATCTTTCATTACATCCGCAAGACCAAGGCGGTCAGCATAAGCGATAACGGATGGATTCTCATCCCGAATTTTTGGAACGATAGAGCTCCAGGAGGGTAATTTCGCACTTTTCTTTTTCTTTTTGGAAGACTTTGCGGAAGACTTTTTCTTTTGACTCATATGGACTCCTCGTATAAATCCTGATCAGTTTCAGCAATTTCCCTTACTTGACGAACTTCGAGGTGCGTTAACATCTTGAACAGGTCAGGATACTTTTCATTTGATAAACGATCCGCGTTCTGAACCTGGACCAGCCTTTACTTTCTATAAAAAACTGGTAAGGCCCTGAAAACTCTATTCTTTCTGAGATACAGACGGTAAGGAGTTCGGCAGAACGGGCTTTCAAATCCATAGTTTAACAGACAAAAAGCTGAAAAGAGTGAATGGGCTGATTCGCTTTTCAGCTTTTTGGCGTATCCGAATCGATTTATAAAGCCGGCAGCTCTGGAGCAGTGGAAATATCCGCGTCAATTGAAATTTCTGTCTCAGCGGCCCGTACAAACACGAGCTGCGGTCCAAGTTCTTCAATTTCCTCAGCGGTGATAGTATCAAAGTCAATATCCGCCATTCGATGAATCCGGACAATATAGGCGCCCTGTGCGTATTTGAGCAGACCGACATTGATTCCTGAGGTATACACAATTTTTCCTTTTACATCTTTTGGTCTTGCTGTGGCTACAATCGGGGCATCCACAATGCCTTTGTACTTTCGAAACCATTCCACAATTCCGGGATGGCGGGAAACAATCACTTTGGAAGAATCAAAAGGAAGTCGAATGTAATAAATCGCCCGCTCATCGCTGGGAAGATCGCTGTCATACGGCTTTTTGTACTGACAGGCAATCCGGCCTGTGAGAACCTCAATTTCAAAATCTTCTTCAAATGCGGCCTGTGCATGTTCATAACCGACTTGCTGCAGCCGCATAAATCGTAAAGCACTTTTCGGAATTGTTTTCATTGTTCCATTCTCCTTTGATCTCGATCAGCCTGCGATGTCTGAAAGGACTTGCGTCTTCAAAAATCGGGTAGCAGACATGTCGAATTATATATGGAGGATTGGAGGTCTTTCGATCCGTGCCGGAATGTACACAAAACAGGGCAATTTTGTACAGACGAATGGAAGGTCTACAGGCGTTCCGGCGAATCAGGATGACTGCTTCTCTTTCCATTCATGATCGAAATCTGCGCAAATCCATTGGATGACGCCCTCGTAACCCGCCTGGAGGAAGGGGATCCCCTGTTCGCTTGTCACGAAAGAACGCCGCAGACAAACGGAATTCCGTTTGTTCTGCGGCGTTACTCTTTAGAAATACTGGGTAAATCCATATTCTGGATGGCTTAGTCCACCCGCGTTCAGACAGAAGTTTTAAACCATCTGCTCAAGCCGTTCAAAAACCGATCAGAATCGGAAACGGCTGTTTTGAATCCTGAGCGAACGTTGCAAGAGAGACTAGAACAAAGAATTATTCGAATTCGGGACTTTGCGCAGACTCAGCAGCAGGCGGTTCATGTGTTGGGCCTGTTCATCGATCTGGATCTGACTTTGCGGTGCAGAAAGAATGGATCTGGCCTTAGAGAGTTCCTCTTCCAGTTTATCCATCGAAGACTCTGGGAATTCCGTACGGTTCTCAAGCAGGCTTTCTGCTTTAGTAACAGTCATTTCCAGGGCGTCCAGAACAAAGTCGATTTTGGGATACTGAATAGCCGCAATACCGGCAAGAAGGGCTGAATTTAAAGTCTTGGCCTGGGTGGCATTGTCTTCCAACAGACCCGCAACGGCTTCATTAAAGCCTGGGTAAACTGCGCTTTATGCGTCGAATCTGGATCGTAGTCTTTGGTGCGCAAAACGGTAATTGCCTTTACGACACTGTTTCCAAGATCCGATCCAAAAAGGGAAGACGGTCTGCGCAAAGCCTCAATAGCCGCATTGAGCGTATCGGTCAGTTCATCAATTTCTGACTGAGAGAAGCTGTAAGAGCGCAGCGCGAAGTCGGCTTCACTCAGGGCTTCCTGCAGGGAATTCCAGCCGCTTACATAATCGCTTTCCTTGAGGTTTTTCGCAGCTTCAACGGCTTTGGAAAGCGCGCTGCGATCTTCAAGCGTTCCATACGTTGTGGTAATCGTTTTGAAACCGAATTTGCCGGTGGTAACCAGACGGACCGTGTGAGTTCCCAAAGGCAGAGACTGAATATCGATTCCTTTGCGATAGGCATCTGTACTGTCTGTGCAGTTTACAACGCCATAGTCCTTGTCATCGATGTAAATATGGGCACCGGTTTTGCCGCCGTCAAACTTGGTCATCATGGAAATGCCGGTACCGGTAAAGGCGTAGCTCAGCGTCGCATTGGCGCTGTTATTGTACGTTTCGTAATCGCCGGCCGCTTCATCTTTCCACTGCCCCCATCCGCTGCTCTTTTGAATCTGATCGGAAGAGCCATACAGGGTCGTATCGGGCGTACCTTCCACATATTCCGGTTTGGGAACGAGGCCGCTTTGACGAATTTCAAGGGCGTCAAAGCCAAATTTGCCGGTAGGGACAAGTCTTACGGTATGTTCGGCTTCTTCTTCTAATGAATGGGAGAAAACCGCTTCATACGTATTTTGTCCGTCGTTTCGCTTTGTGCTCACTGTTCCAAGCGACTGATCGTCTACGAAGACTTCACAGCCGCTCTGGCTGCCGTCTTTTTTCGCATAGAGAGTAAAGCGGCTTCCTGTGAAGGTATAGGAGAGGGAAGTGTTCTGCCAGTTATTCGATTCGACATACGTTTCGTAGCCGGAAAGCGTTCCTGCCTGCGTGCCAGAAGCCGGCCAGCGGCCCCAGGTTCCGGTTTTCTCCATTTCATCGCCAGGAACAACGACCGTTTGCGCTGGACGTTCCAGGGCGGTTTTGCGCTGTGGATATTTGCCGGCTTCGGCATCCTGTCCCTGATCGTCTTTGAGCGTAGTCGTAAAGACGCAGTCGCCCCCACAAGCAAGGGTATCCGTGTTCCAGATCATAAGCCGTAAAACGCTGCCGTCTTTGAGATCTTCTGGAATCGACATGGACACGGGAAGGGAGACTTTTTCTTTGGCTTTGAGCGTGAGCGGTTTGCTCTGGACATCGACAAGAGTATTGTCGGGGGCAATCAGAGATGTGGTGATCATCAGATTCTGAGCCGTTTTGGACGTCAGATCCAGCTCACCTTCATACACAGTGCCTGGTACAAGCGATTCATAAGCGGCCATAAACTGGGCACTCAGGTCAGTTTTACCATCCTGTGTCAGCTTGCGTCGTACGCCGGAAAGACGGGCATTGCCTAAGGAAATCGAACCGTGCCCTTCGGTTTCCAGCTTCACATCGGGGCACCGATAAACAGAAACACGGATAGCGGCTGATTCGCCCGGTTCAAACGTCTTTTCATAAATCGTCTGATTTTTCGCGATCAGGCGCAGAAGGACCGTCTGGGAAGAGGGGTTGAAGGCTTCAGCTTCGAAAGCGCCATAGCCGCCGTCTTCTCTGGTGAAGTTATTTACAGTCAGTTCCGTCTGGGCCGGCAGGGAAACGCCGTTGGAATAGCGGGTGTTTCCGTGCTTGAGCGGCTGACCGTCTGCTGTGCGATTTTTAATGATGGTTTCGGGCAAATCGTCCAGATCGCACAGGTACTGATATCCGGTTTTGATCGGTTCATTGACCGACTTGAGCGAATACAGCTTCAGTTCGGAGAACGAGGCGTATTCGTCTTCTGGAATGGAATCAAACAGAACGCGGATGTTTCGATACGGTCTGGTTTTCAGGAATGTGATTTCATCCGGGGCTGTCTCAATGGTGGAGGCATCGTAGGAAACAAGCGTTTCCCAGTCGTCTTCGCTGACTGCATCTGCGGTTTTTCCCTGCAGCGTATAGGGCAGCTTTTTGCCGTCAAAGAGTACGGCTGCTTTATAGAGAATGACTTCTCCATGTTCCATGGTCGCGTTGACGTACTGGCCAGGCCCGGCTGTGGAAGCTCTCCATGACGTTTTTGGATCCTGATCGAGAACGTTCTGACGATCGGCTTCGTTGGAAGACGCTTCGCAGGGAACGCCGTTGAGATCGCGCAGTTCGTAGGCAGATGCCTCTTCAATATCGGTCAGAATAATGCCGTCATTGTTCATGAAGGAACCGTACAGTGTGGAAATATCCGCCTCGCTTTCTCCTGTGGAGTCGCCCGTGGTCCTCAGGGTGATTGCCGCCGATTTGAGACCTTCGCTTTCGGCGACGATGCGGGTGATGCCGGCGTAGTAGGAGCGGAATTCAATGGCGCCTTTTCCATCAAGCATGGATTTGTTTTCCGAATCCGGATCGAGAACAAAGGTTTTGCCGGTCGGGAAAATACCCGGGCCTGCTACGACTTTCAGCGTGATCTTGCGCTTTACGCCGATCCAGTTTCCTTCATCGTCTTTCAAAGTCGCGATGAGATGGGTATCCTGCGTGCCGTCATCGCGAAGAACGGTGTCGGAGGCGGTCAGTTCGATTTTTGTCGGGGTCCGGACTTCGAGAATTCGGGCTCAGGATGATCCGGATGGAATTCATGGCGATACCAGTACCATTCTTTTAAAGGCAGTCGATAGTAGTCGACGATGCCCATATCGCCATAGCTTCTCGCAGCGACCGTTCCATGATGGAACATGCACCAGAGGGAAACGCCGCTTCGCCAGGCGTATTCGATCGGGCGATCGTTCTGGCTTTGTACATGATCGTAATGCGGTGCATAGGTGTCGCCCTGAGAGCGGTTAGCGGTATGCGAGCCGTATTCCGTAACCATGTTCGGTACGCCTGGATTCTGACAGGCGCCAATCGAAGCGCCGTCGCCGTTATAGCCGGCGACTTCAACGCCTTCAATTTTGTCATAGCCGTCGCGCTGCGTGCCGCCAAGGCCAACTGCACGGGTCGGATCGAGCTCTTTGCACTTTTTGGCCATGCGGGTAATCAGGGCGCGCTTTTTATCATTCGTGCTGGCGCCGGAGTCATCGTTTACACTCTGAAAGAACGTTTCGTTTCCCATGCTCCAGACCATGATGGACGGATGATTGCGGTGAATGCGAATCATTTCTTCCAGCATCTGCATGCAGGAGTCTTCAAACGCTGCCTGATCTTTTACATGTGTCGGGTAGCCGTTGGCGGTATAATCGGACGAACCTGGATTTTCCAGATTTCCTTCGCCGCCGGCGCCGCCGATAAACCAGAAGGCAGCTTCGGACCAGTAGGCAATTCCGAGTTCATCGCACGCCTGCGTATAGATAGGAGAATGCGGATAATGACTGCCGCGGATAAAGTTGAATCCGCCGTCCTTGACCATTTGAACGTCACGAACCAGAGCCGAATCGCTGACGGCATTGCACCAGCCGGCGTGATCCTGATGGGCGTTTACGCCGTTGAGCCAGACGTGTTCGCCATTCAGGAAAAAGCCCTGATTGGCTGTCCATTCGCACCAGCGAAAGCCCATGCTCGTCTGAACGGAGTCGACCAGCGAGTCTGCACTGTAGACTTGGGTAACGACCGTATAAAGGTAGGGATCGGCCATGCTCCACAGATGAGGCTTGGAAATTCCAGTATACGTGTCATCAAAGATGGCGCTCTGTCCAGCTTCAATCGTTTTGGGGCTGGAAGAAAACTGAGCGACGGCTTGGCCGTTGGCGTCCAGCAGTGTATGGCGTACACGAACCTCGGCAGCCGTTTCGTTCTGGTTTTCTACCTCCGCCTGCATGCGCAGATCGGAAGACGATCTGGATACGTTTGGCGTCTGTACAAACGTACCGTACCAGGCGACATGAACCGGGTTTTCATAAATCAGCTTTACATCGCGGTAAATACCGCCGGTGAAATTATGGTCGCCAGCACGCGGAGCAAGCTGCGGATTCCAGGTGTTGTCAACTTTTGCGGCGAGGACGTTCGTTCCTTCGTGCAGATACTCGCTCAAGTCGAATTCAAAGCCGGTATAGCCGCCTTGATGACTGCCGACTTTATCGCCGTTGACGTACAGATCGATGGTGTGGAAGACACCGTCAAAATCGATCTTGATTTTGTTCTGAAGCGATTCGGCACTGACTTCGAATGTCTTTCGATACCAGCCGATGCCAGTGTAAAACTTCTGTTCCATGAAATAGGGAATGCTGAAATCGTGCGGCAGGCTGACGTTATACCAGTTCGCGTCGTTAAAATCGCTCTGGTACGCCTGCGGTTCATCTCTGCGGACAAACTTCCAGCCGCGGTTGAAGTTTTCCTCTTTGCGTACGCTGGTCTGGGCCGGGGGATCAATGGCTTCTTTTGCCTGCAGCAGGGCAGGAGGCGCCATAAGGCTCAGAAACGTAAGGACAGAAAGGAGATACATCCATACCTTCTGAATACTTTTCATACTTTTCTCTCTTTCTTCTCCAGGCTGATCGCGAAAATTGCCCGAATATTGTCGGATCGGTCTGTCTGTTTTCAGTATAGACGACCTGAAAGCGATTCCAGACGCTTTGGAAGATTCAACAATACTCAGATTGCAGACAAAACAGAGAAAGGGAAGAGGCCGCTGTATTTCGGTCATTGGAGGGATCATCCGAAAAGCGGAACTTTATAATGAAGACTGTAATTAAAGATCGTACAAAGCAAAAAAGATACGTATGATCAGGAGGTACTCGCTTAATGTGTACAGGTCTTTCCTATTCCAATGGAAACAGCCACTACTTCGGACGCAACCTGGATCTGGAAATCGATTATCCAGTCGATGTCGTCATCACACCGCACAACGTCCCCTTTAAATTCCGTCACACCGACGCCATGGAAAGCCATAACGCTATTATCGGTATGGCTATGCCGATTGATAACTACCCTCTGTACTTCGAGGGAATCAACGATAAAGGACTGGGCATGGCCGGTCTGGCTTTCTGGACCAGCTGCCATTATTTCCCAGTCATGGAAGACAAGCTGAACATCGCTTCGTTCGAGCTGATCCCTTATATCCTGGGCAAATGCTCCAGCGTCGATGAAGCCGAAGAAGAATTCAAGAAAATCAACATCTGCAATACCGGTTTCTCGGAAAAATTCCCGCCAAGCCCGCTGCACTGGATCATTTCCGATGCCAAACGGACGATCGTTGTCGAACAGACCAAAGAACGCGGTCTGAAAGTTTACGACAACCCGTATAACGTTCTGACCAACGAACCGGAATTCCCGTTCCACAAGAAAAATCTGCTTTACTACTGCAACGTATCCAACGCCATCCGCGGATTCGATTCCACTCGTTTCTCTCCGAATTTCCCGGATTTCGTTAAACTCGGTGCCGGCATGGGATCGGCTGGACTGCCTGGCGGTCTGGATTCCATTTCCCGTTTTGTCCGCGTTGCCTTTACACGTCTGAATTCGAATATCGAAAAGAATACCGAAGAAGCCAATATCCAGGAATTCTTCCATATCCTTTACAGCGTGTATCAGACCAGTGGCTGCGATCAGGTTAAAAAGGGTGAATACGAAGTTACCCTTTATACCTGCGGCGCAAACCTCGAAACTGGCCGTTTCTATTATACGACCTACTGGAACCAGAACATTACTGCCGTCGATATGCATAACGAAGATCTCGAAGGCGATAAGCTGATCGTTTATCCAGTGGTTCGTGATCTGAACATCCCGGTACAGAACGCTAAATAAGCAGATTCGCAAACTCTACAGAATTGCGTATACCCAATATGCCGAATAAGCCGTCCGTGCGCACATGCACAGGCGGCTTTTTATCTGCCTGCGAAGGACGGTCCATAAACGATTCGAATCGGAGAAATTGGTATACTGATACCATGAATTTTTCGAATGGATTGCGAATTTTTCTGATTTTTTTATGTGCACTGGCGATTCTGATTGGAATTCTGTTTTCGAGCGGGGCGTTTCGAAACGACCTGGAAGTGAGTGGGATGACGATCGAACTTTCCGATCTGCCAGAAGCCTGGGACGGCGTGAAAATCGCTCATGTTTCGGATCTGCACGGAAACAATCCCAAAAGCATGATGGAAGCGATTGAGAACGATCATCCCGAACTCATTTTTGCGACGGGGGATGTGTATGATGGTGTCCAGCATGCGGATACGACCAATAAAGTTCTTTCCAGCCTTTCAAAAATCGCCCCGGTCTATATGGTCAGCGGCAATCACGAATATTACAGCGGCCAATGGAAAAAACGGGCCGCCAATCTGGATCAGCTTGGCATAACGCTGCTCGATCACGATGTGATGACTCTGTATAAAGAAGGACAGCCGCTGGAAATCGCGGGCATTCAGGATCCCGATTTTCATTACCGCTGGTCTTTTGATCGGCGTCTTGAACAGTTGAATGAAGACATCGGAAAGCTTCCTGAAAAGAAAGCCTGTCGTCTTCTGTTATTTCATCGTGCAGATCTGTTTGATTATCTGGAGAAGACGCAGGCCGATCTGGTTTTCAGCGGACATATCCATGGCGGACATATCCGACTGTTTGGAAAAGGGTTTCTGCAGCCAAACGATGGAAACGGCTCCCGCTTCTTTCCCAAATACGACAGCGGCTTATTCGAACAGCCCGATGGCATGAAAATGATCGAAAGCCGGGGACTGGGCGATCAGATGATTATCCCGCGTCTGTATAATCGTCCGCAGCTGCTTTTGATTACGCTGAGAAGAGCGCCGGAAAAGAAATAATCGTATCGGAATGGGTTTCAAATACGGTATGGATTTAGACGATTCGACAATCCGGACCCATTCATTGCTCTTCCTGATCCAGGCCCGATACAATAGAGCACGTGTCGGTTCTGACCGTCTTTTCATTTCTTCTCTTCGAGCAGGGAACGGTTCAGAACGGACAAAGATTTGAACTAGCAATACAGAACGAAACAAGAAGGAGGAATTTATGTATCCGATTCTTTTCTCGATTGGCTCTCTTCACGTCTATTCCTATGGACTGATGATTGCGATCGGCATTCTGGTCGCCTATTCACTGGCTGAAAAGAAAGTCAAAGCGAAAGGGTATGATCCCAGGCGGCTGGAATGGCTGGTCTTTACGGTACTGGCTGGCGGTGCGCTCGGCGCCAAAGTCCTTTACTGGATTACCCGTATTCCCGATATGGCTACAGACCCAACGATTTTTACCGATCTGGGTTCCGGCTGGGTCGTTTACGGCGGCATTATCGGCGGTCTTATCAGCGGCTGGTACTACTGCAAGCTGCATGCCATGAATTTCTGGGAATGGTTTGACCTGATCATTCCGGAAGTCGCTTTAGCTCAGGCCTTTGGCCGTATTGGCTGTCTGCTTGCCGGCTGCTGCTATGGCATTGAAATGACAAACGGTTTTGGCATCGTGTTCCCGGAAGGATCCGAAGCACCGGCGGGCGTTCCGCTTTTTCCGTCACAGATTGTCATGTCCGTGTTCGACTTTGGACTTTATCTCTTTCTCGAATGGTTTTCGAAGAAGAAAAAGTTCAACGGAGAAGTCGGTGCAGCCTATCTGATCGCTTACTCCGCCGGACGTCTTGCGATTGAATTCGTCCGCGGCGATATGGTTCGCGGTGTCGTAAACGGTCTTTCCACATCACAGTATATTTCGCTCTTTGTCTTCGCCTTTGCGCTGGCTGTGCTCTTAGCGGGACGCTCCCGGCTTAAAAACAAAGACCAGAAATAGACAGATTTTAAGAAAAGAGAAACAGGCATATGAAAAGCTTCCTGATTGAAGAACCAGACAGATCCGCTGTCTATTCTCAATACAGGAAGCTTTTTTAATGCCAGAAGGGGAGTCAGGTTCTTTGAAAAAGAGGGAATTCCTGGACACCAATCTGCCGGCGAAAGAGAAAGGCTCTGCGTATAAGCAAAATGGAAAGGAACTTCCAACCGCAAATTGAATTACTCAGGCATTTTCATATAGGTACTGGAGAGATCCAGAAGCGTCTGCTTCAGGGAGTGAGATCCTTTGCATCGGGTTTCGATCAGATCCAAAGCCTGTTCAATGTCCTCTTGTACCTCCTGGATCGTCCGACCAGGAAGAAGAGCGCGGTTTTTGTAAACAATGACGACATAGTACCAGTTTTGGGTATCTTCAAAGCATTTCAGCAATTCCTCAAGAAGAACCAGAGCCTCGTCTTCTTCGTGAATCGAGGTCAGAAAGTTCGAGTAGTCCAGCCGCGCCAGATTTTCCCGAAAGCGAGCCTGATCACCTTCCATCGCGTGGAGGTTCGTCAAAAGCTCTGCATACATCGTTTTGTAGGCGATCACTTCTTCATCATCCAGCGTCCTGTTCTTTGAAGAAATCGACGCAAGTCCGGCTTTGATTAAGTTCTGGTAAGAGCTGCAGGTCAGCAGATACCTCGAACCGTAATGCTTAAGTCGAATGGAATAGCTTTCCCGGAACGATTGAACGGCTTTCTGATGAGCAATATTTATAGGAAGGAAAAACAGTATTCTAGAGCGTTTGGACAGGCATCGAATGCCTGGAAGATTCGCCAAGCGCTTTATCCAGTTCACCCTGTTTAAAGGCAAGCAGGCTCGTCGCGTATCGCAATTCGCCGCAGTCGAGATTGGAAATCCGCCAGCCGGGCACAAAAGATTCAGAAGCATCCTGGTAAGACGGAAACAGTTTTGGATCATCAATGCTAAGCGCATTTTTTTCATGTTTCTGAGCCGCTGGAAGATCATTTTGACTGAGCGCAAAACGCATAGCGACGACCTCGTATTCGAAATTCAGACCATCCACTTTATCGGATCGCTGGGAAAGCAGGTATCGGACCTCCTCCAGACTCTTTTCTGTTTGGGCTGCTTCCTGACAAAAGGAGGAAATCACTGCAGAAAGAAGCAGTGAGCTGATTCGGTCTCCGGCAAGCAGATCTGTATCGGTCAGGCTGTACGCATACTGGCAGGCTTCTTTGGCATGATCAATATCGCTGAGTCTGTAAAAAGAGTAGGCAAGGTACCAGCCAGTCTGTATAGCGTGCATCCGCTCCAACAAGCCAAACGTCTCTTTATCTCGATGCTTCAGGTTCTCCCAGCAGTCGTACATCGTCTCAATCGGATGCAGTTCTTTCGGATAATGATAAAGATGTATGGAAAAACCTAAAAGATCTTCCATGGAAAGGGAAGGGTCTGTCAGATCTTCGTCGGACAAATTAAGCCATTGAAATTTTGAAGTGTTCATACGGTGAGCTCCTTATAAATTGTTCAGGGTATTCTGACATTCAGGATATTCGAGCACCTGTCAGTTTAGACGTTGTGAAAAGTACTCAAAATTCAGGGGTAAATGGATGCAGGTATACAAATAAGACTCTGTCGTCGCTCTGCCCATCGAGTGGAAATCTCGTTAGAATGAGGACAAAGGCAGGAAAAATGAGAATGAATTCAAACCAAAAATACAGAACCTTTGATCGATATCCGCTTGTACGGGACGAAGTGTATGCGGCATTTGCCCAAATTTATAATCCGGTTCTTCGCGCATTTGCGCTGAGTCACACATCCATGGTCGATGCCTATATGTCTATTTTGTGCAAAAAGAGAAATCTGGATCCAGAGCCTGGGAAAATTGCGGCCGTGTTGCACGATATTGGAAAATTTCTGGAGAATCAGCCATCCCGTTCCCATGCTCGCTCTGGGGCTGCCGCTGCGCGAAAGCTGCTTGCAGGACTGGACCGGTTTACGCCGGAAGAAATCGAGGAAATCGCATCGGCGATTGAAGTCCACTCCAATAAGCTCAATGTCGACAGTCCTCTGGCTGAAGCTCTGAAAGATGCGGACTGTCTGGCCGGGTGGTCAAGCAATCCTGGCGGAGTCATACCGCCGGAACGCGTAGTAAGACTTCAAAACGTCATGCAGGAACTGTCAATCGATCCAGATCCTCTTGAATACTGATCTCTGTACGGATTACGGAATCCATTTTGGATATTTAGAAAATTCTAATTCGATATTCAGAATCAAAGCGTATAGTTCGAGGCAAAGAGAGGTACGCATATGTTTACACTTTTGTCCTTCATCTGGCTCTGGTACGTCATTCTGGCGTTTCTGTTTCTTTTCTCCTTTATTTTTCATCCGATTCGAACCCTGAAAAAGATCTGCCTGTTCCTGCTGATTGGAACGCTGATCGTCGTCCTGCTTTTCTAATTGGCGAGCGCGTAAACAAGGGAATGAGCAGGACTTTTTTGTTCTGCCATTTTTTTCATTTAACTGAATGTTGAAAATAATTCCAGGATAAAATGAAATTTATTTATTAATAGTCAAACAAAAAGAAAGAGAGTCTCCAAAATTCCTCCGTACAGAAAAGGGAAGAAGCCTTAACGACCGAAGTACCCCAAAAACCATTTACTTTCATCATGCTGAAACCGGCGAACTGTTCCATCTTTGCGTTCGTTGTTTTTATATTTCAATAAAATGAATCTTGTATAAGCTGCTCGCGTTATGATTTTCTGCATTTCTTTTCCCTTAGAAGGGTATGAGAAAGCGGATTCAATGGTATCCTGAACAAAAGGGGATTCACATTCTTCAGGAGGTTGAAAGTATGCCAGATCATCGAACCGAAGCGGTTTTCAAACGGCTGATGGACGCTTCTCAGAGTCGAAAGATCAGTAAACTCTGCGGTCTTCGTTCGGTCGGAAAAAGATATGTAATCCAACAGTACCAGGCTTACTGTAAAGACCATTCCATTTATCCGAATGGATGGATTGAACTCGACTATTCCGGACCCGCCAATACACTGCCAAAAACGGCTTTGGACCTGTATGAATATATAATCCATAAAATCGGTGAGTATCGGCCCTGGAGCCGGACAGCAATTCTGATCAATGAACCAGATGCTGTAGAAGATCTGGAGTATGCGCTGGCTGGACTGCTCCACTGGTCAGATCTCGATCTCTTTGTTCTGACTTCACAGGCTGATGTGCTGCCGGAGAGGGAAGGTTCACCGCTGCGCGATCAGATCGAGACGATTAAACTCTTTCCGCTTTCCTTTAAGGAATACTGCGAGGGAAGAAGGGAAAGTCTGTCCGAGCTGTTTCTGGACTATATGGAACAGGGCGGACTGCCGCTTGCGCTTTCTGTTTCCGCAAAAGAGCGCCAGGATGTTCTCGAAAATCTGTATGACTCCATTCTTCTGCATTCCTTAGTCGAAAATCTGCGCTATGCGGATGTAGAACTCATGCAGCAGCTGACCGTCTATATGGCCAGCCAGTCGGGAGAATACATCTCAGGGCGGGGGACAAGTCACCTGCTGAGAACGAGAGTCAAAAAAGCTTCCGTAAACACAGTGAATGCCTATATGGAAGCCTTACAAAATTCCTATTTGATCAACGTTGTAAAATGCCGCAATCTACTGAACAATCAGATCTTCGAACGGGAAAGAAAATATTACTTTGCGGATACTGGACTGCTGAGCAGTCTGCTCAGCGATGGACAGGTTTCACCGCAGGGCGTTCTGGAAAATATCGTATGGCTCGAATTCCGTCGAAGAGGCTATTCGGTCATGACCGGAAGGAACCGACATTCCATTATCGACTTTGTCACTGAGAAAGATGGAATGAGAACGTGCTGGCAGCTGCTAGCATCGGTTCATGAAACCGAACTCTTTGAAGAAAAGCTGAAAGCTCTCGAAAGCCTGGATGACAACTGCGATCGCGTCATGATGACACTCGATCCGCAGGCAGAACTGCCCGAAGGCATTCGGTTTCAGGAACTGCTGTCGTTTCTGCTGGAAAAGGAATGAATCTATAAACGGGATGGGCCTCCATCTACGAATTACTATGGAAAAGATACTGAAATACCCGTCAGAAGGGGATCCTGACGGGTATTGTCGTATATAAGGAGATGTAACATCACACATCAACAACTTCGTATAATCTATATTATGTTACGTGTCTATATCTGCTTTATGTAAAGCGTTTTCAACCATTGATTTCTACAAAATGGCGTCTTTTACGTCTTGTAACATAATATGGGAATACACGTTTAGGGTTGTTGCAGCGTTCTTATGACCCATAAGATACTGAACAATCTTTACGTTTTTGCCCTCCCAGTAATGGGTATGGCAGATGAAGTGTACCCCATGTCAAGGACACGATAATTAGAGAGAACCCTTTGTTCGGACACGTTATCCCTGTTATCTGTTTGTCTGTTGTTTGAGCAGGATTTGTGAACAAATCCGATGAAGCGATGGGCTCAGAGTTTTTCTGAAGCGCTCCTTTACAGAGGGTTGCCCCCTGGTACACTGCTGAGCCTTCAGCTGAATGGTGAACCATTCAGCTGAAGGCGGCTTTTGTGGGTCCAGGGGCAAGGGCCCCGCTGTCAAGGACGGTCCCGCAGGGACCGAGTGGAAGAAAAATTCTGCGCCCCCCCTTAAATCCCATTCATTCTGAAAGAGGATATCGGCCGGTTGTTACGTATTTGTAGAACTCATCTGGTGACAGCTTCGCCAGATCCCACTGATACCGCTCTTCATTGTAGTAGCGGATCTGCTCGTCCAGCAGCGAACAGATCTCCTGGAAAGTCCGGCACTTCCATATGGCCGAAGAAGCTTTCCTGAGGAGCGTTGTCCCAGCAGTTTCCTCTGCGTGACATCGACTGGCGCAGTTTCTTCTGACGGAGCAGTTCCCGAAACCCGACACTTGTGTAGTAACACCCCTGA
>NZ_JAHDSX010000070.1:0-7717 GCF_020969955.1 Allobaculum fili
CCGGATCCGAAGTATGAAGAAAACGATGAAGAATAAAAAATACGCCAAGCGGGATCTCGAAAGGGATCCCGTTTAGCGTATCTAATATTCAGTCTCGCGTATACCCGTCGATTGTTTGACACTTACATAAATACAATACGCGTGCCAATTTGGACAGATAAGCAACCAGTTAAGACCATTATGGAAAAGATGCAGGCGGCAAGGCGGTATTTGAATCCGGCTGTGATAGGCTATAGCCATCCAAACCGATGAGCGAAGGCCAAAAAAGATGACTGCCATCAAGGAAGCTGGTCCAGAAGAAGGATCCCTGATCTTTCCCTGACGTCTGATCCCACCTGCATTTGGCGATGCAAAGCGATCCTTGACAAGACTGAAATACCAGCCGGAAAATGATTCCCTTCCAGGAATTCAAGGAAGCCTGCCATACGGTTAAGGGCTCTTCGGAGCCCGTTTTTCGAATTAAAGCGAATCGATCAGGGTAGCGAACAATTTGGAACGGCCAGACGATCTGAACCGGTAGAAACCGTTCGCCTGCGATTCGCGGCAGAAAGGGGAAAAGCGATGACAAACAAACGCTGGATTTTGAATCTGGTCGTGATCGCGGCAGCGCTGATCGGCATCGTCGCCAGTCTGTTTGCGTGGATGTACGCGGCCATCCCGGCCAGAACGGCACAGGCCATTCTGTTAGGGGTGACGATTGCGGCCGTCCTGATTCTGGCCGGAATTAACTATGCGTACAGCGCGTACGGCAAACGCTTTCACAAAGTCTATCCCGACAGTCACAATCACTGACGGATTAACCGGATTTAACCAGGTTTAAAGGAAACAAAGAGACGCCCCTGCGGCGTCTTTTCTTTACGTCTGGAACACGTTCGATCCACGCCTGGCAGAACAGAAGCAAAGCAGCGCTCTCGTAAAGTGCAGGCGAAAAAGCGAAAGCCCGATGAATCACGATGGAAAAACGGAAACATGAAGAATCTGTCCGCATATGGGGAAAAGAGGGAAATTGGGCGCTTCTCTGGTCTCGTTGTATAGTTATAGCGGTGATGAAGATGAAACCCTGTGATCCAATTGGCGTATTTGATTCCGGACTTGGCGGACTGACCGTCGCGGCGCAGATTCGAAAGGAACTGCCCAATGAGACGGTTCTTTACTTTGGCGATTCCGCCCGCAATCCGTATGGGGAAAAGCCGCGTGAAGTCGTCGAGACGTATTCGATGGAAATTGTCGAAGCCTTTGCCAGACAGCACGTCAAAGCGGTGGTAATCGCCTGCAACACGGCGACCAGCGCTGCCGCCCCGCTGCTGCGCGAACACTTTGATTTCGACATTATTGGCATGGAACCGGCTCTCAAAGTCGCTGCCGATCTGAAAACCCCGTCGATCATTGCGGTCTGGGCCACGAACCTGACGCTTCATCAGGAAAAGTTTGAGCGGCTCAAAAACCGTTTTCAAAGCGGCCATGAGATCATACGGGTACCATGTCCAGGACTCGTCCGGCTTGTGGAAGAAGACCGTCTGGACGATCTGGAGGCTGTCGACGCGGCGCTGAGAGACTATCTGGCGCAAAGCAGGAACGCAGAGTTTATCGTTCTAGGCTGTACGCACTTTCTGTTTTTCAAGCAGCGCCTGCAGCAGCTCGCCGGTCCGAACGTCAAAATTGTGGACGGAAATGAAGGAACGGTGCGCCATCTGAAGCATCTTCTTGAAGAGAAGCATCTGCTCAATCCGGATTCTTCTCACAGGGAAGACAGGCTGCAGATCGACAATTCCGATCCGAGTCAGATTGACCTGTCCTGGAAACTGGTCCATCGAATGGAGGAAACGTATGAGTAAAAATAAAAACGCCTGGCTTGCCTGCGATGACAGGACGCTTGGCGAAATCATGACGTTTGCCCAAGGCTACATGAATTTTCTTTTCCTTGGAAAAACCGAACGCCGCTGCGTCAGGCAGGCGATTGCGCTTGCTGAAGGTTTCGGCTATCGCAACATTAACGAATACGCCGAAAACGGCAAGAGCCTGAAGCCGCAGGACAGAGTCTATTTCAATATGATGGATAAAGCCGTTGTGCTCTTTCACATCGGCAGCGATCCGATCGCCAAAGGCATGAACATTGTCGGCGCGCACATCGACTCGCCCCGTCTCGATCTCAAGCAGCATCCGCTCTATGAGCAGGACGGCATCTGCCTGTTCGATACCCATTACTATGGCGGCATTAAGAAATACCAGTGGACGACACTTCCGCTGGCGATGTATGGCGTGGTTGTTCTGAAGGACGGCACGCACATGGATATCGCCATCGGCGATCATCCGGAAGACGAAGTGTTCTGTATTACCGATGTCCTGCCGCATCTTGGCAAGGATCAGGCCAGCAAGCCCACATCCAAAGCCATCGAAGGCGAAGCGCTGAACGTCATCGCCGGTTCCATTCCGCAAAAGGAAGACGGCGACGAAAAAGCTTCCGATCCAGTCAAGGCGAACATTTTGCGTCTGCTCAAGGACCGCTACGGCATTGATGAAGATGACTTCATCAGTGCCGAACTCGAAGTCGTTCCGCAGGGCGAAGCCAGAACGTGCGGCCTCGATCGTTCCATGGTTTTAGGCTATGGACAGGATGACCGCGTCATGGCCTACACGGGTCTGATCGGCCAGCTCGAACTCGCGAACGAAACGCTCGAGCGTACCGCCGTATGCCTGCTTGTGGATAAGGAAGAAATCGGATCCGTCGGCGCGACGGGCATGCAGTCGCATTTCTTTGAAGACCAGGTGGCTGAAGTGCTCTCCTTACTGGGCGAGTACAGCGAACTGAACGTTCGCCGGGCTCTGCGTCATTCCACGATGCTTTCGTGCGATGTTTCCGCAGCTCATGATCCCAACGTACCGGAAGTTTCTTCCCCTAACGGCAACGCCGCGCAGTTTGGATGCGGTATCGCGATTTCCAAGTACGTCGGTTCCGGCGGCAAGAGCCATTCCAACGACGCTCGTGCGGAATACATCGCCGCGCTGCGCAAACTGCTCGATGATCACGATGTCGTCTGGCAGACCGCGGAACTCGGCAAAGTCGACCAGGGCGGCGGCGGAACGATCGCCTACATTCTGGCCAACTACGGAATGGACGTCATCGACGCTGGCGTGGCGCTGATGTCCATGCATTCTCCGTTTGAACTGAGCTCCAAGGCGGATGTGTATGAAGCCTTTTGCTGCTGCAAGGTTTTCCTGCAGTACATGCGCGATCTGCAGGCCAATTCGCTTTAAGATTGATTCCCCCGAAGATTCGGGGGATTTTTTTCGCTCTGTGGTTTCGGCCACTCCCTTTACGCTTTTTGACGAATTTCCAAAGACGTTTTGAAGGGAGAGGAAATATTGCGTATGGTGGAGGAAGCCAAGGAGAGCGAATATGAAATACTATGCAGCTTATGGAAGCAACCTCCATCTCGAACAGATGAAAGAACGATGCCCGAACGCGATCCCGATCGGAACCGCCCGTCTTGCAGACTGGAAGCTCGTCTTTAAAGGAGACAAGGGAGAGTTTTATCTCTCGATCGTCCCAAAGCAGGGGGCTTTTGCGGATGCGGGCATCTGGCAGGTGGACGCTCAGGACGAAGCCGCGCTTGATGAATACGAGGAATATCCCGCGCTGTACAAAAAGTTCACGCTGGATTTGCCCGTCAGTTTTTTTGACGGACATCGCGAATCTCTTCCTGTGTTTCTTTACGCCATTCCCCTGGGCTTTGCGGATGGCAGGCCAGAAGAAGAGTACGTACAAATCTGCGAAGCGGGCTGTCACGACTTTAGTCTGGATCCGGCGCCTTTGTTTGCGGCTCTGGAAAGGGTGCCGGCGCAGACCGGCCAGAAGTCCTGAGCCTGGAAAGGAAAGAAGATCCGACAGGGCAGCGTGGCCCGAACAGCAGCCCTGAACAGGAAACCAGACGATCGCTCTGTATGAAACAGGGCGTTTTTTTTCAGGCGAAACGAAAAAACGAACACCGATGCAAATCTGACCCAGATTGGCTGATTCGGCCCATTTCTGGCCGCATGATATAAAATAGGCATGCGCAAACCGGCGCAAGAAACAAAATCGGTTTGACGGATCGTCCGTCAGGAAGGGAAGAAGAACCATGCGTGAAGAAGAGCGTTTTACTGAGTACGTGCAGAACTACAATCCGGAGGATTCACAGATTCGTCTGAAAATCATCCATACGTGGAAAGTCGTTTCAGCCGCGGATCAGATTGCCGAAAATCTGAACCTGAGTGAAGAAGAAAAGAAGCTCGCCCATCTGGGAGCGCTGTTTCATGACATCGGCCGCTTTGAACAGGTGCGCCGCTTTCATACGTTCATGGATGCGAAAAGCGTCGATCATGCCGCTTTAGGCGCTGAAATTCTCGCACAGGAAGATTTCTTAAACGAGCTGTCCAATCAGGAAAAAGAAATGGTCATTCAGGCCGTTTCCGTTCATAACAAGCTTTCCATTCCCGATATGGATACCGGCTTTCAGCGCGTTCTCGATCAGATTTTGCGGGACGCCGACAAAGTGGACATTTTCCGGGTCAGCGCAAAGGAAGATCCCATGGATACGACCGGCGCCCCTTTATCCGCTCTCAAAACGCAGACGATCACGCCCGCCGTTTACGAGGCGCTCGTCGAGGGACGAAGCGTTGATCGTTCGAGCCGGATTACCAATCTCGATTTCTGGATGTCCTTTCTCGGCTTCATTCCTGATCTGAACTTCCCAGTTTCGTGCCGTATCGTGCTGGAACAGGGATTCTGGCGTGAACAGCTGGACCGTATGGTCAATGAACAGCTGGTCGAAGACGAAATGACAAGAGAACAGATCCAGACACTGCTTGACCTTTCCGCAAAGCGTCTGGAAGAAAAAGCCGCTCTCGCCGGTTAAGCTTTATAAATCCGAAAAACAAAACGGCTTTTCGAAAAGGCATATTCTGCGAAAAGCCCAGCGACAGATCAGGCGGCAAAGCGCCTGAAAAAGGAGGAGGCTTATGAAACCCGTAACGCTGATTGCGGTCGATGTCGACGGCACGCTGCTCAATTCGCAAAAGAAGCTCGATGAGAAAACCCGTCAGGCCGTAAACCGCCTGAAAGAATACGGAATCCTGTTTGGGATTATTTCCGGACGCCCGGTCGAAAGCGGCGTCATTCTCAGCCGCCAGTGGGGCATTGAAAATTCGATCAGTTTTTTAGTCGGCATGAACGGCGGTGCCATTTACGATATGCGCACAAAAGAAAAACAGACCTTCGCGCATCTCGACGGCAAACTGGTCTGGCAGATCTGTGAAATTTTCCGGGAAATCCCCGGCATTCATTTTGAACCGATGATCGGCAACCGCCGCTATGTGGAATTTTCCACACCGGAAACGCTCGCCATTGCCGAGCAGTTTGGCGAAGAGGAAATTATTGTCGATCTCAAGGAGTTTCTGGAACATCACGATGTGGACAAGCTGGTCATTCGCAGCCGCGCCGAAGATCAGCCGCGCATTAAGGAAATCGCAGCAGCGCATCCGTTTGAAGGGGTAGTGAGCTTTCCCACCGCGGACGTTCTTTACGAATACGTCGATCCGAAAATCAATAAGGGATTCGGCCTGGACCGCATTTGCGAACATTATGGTCTGAACGAAGAAAACGTCATCGCTTTTGGCGATGAAAGCAACGATATTGAAATGCTTCAGAAAGCCGGAGTCGGCATCGCGATGGGCAATGCCACGCCGCCGGTCAAGGCGATCGCGGATGTGGTTCTGCCCTGGACCAACGATGAACACGGCATTGCCCGCTATCTGGAACAGGACGTTCTTCCAGAACAGACCGGCCGCCTCGAAGTGCTCCCGGCATCGACGTACACTTCGTTGCGCGCCCCAGAAATGCCGGCAAATCCAGAAGCCGATACGCCTGCGCAGGGGAGGGAAACTGCCGCTGCAGGCGGCAAAGAAGAAAACCAGCAGAGAAAGGGGAAAGGGAATGTCTAAATGGGATGAAATTTACTGCGGCCTTTGCGAGACGATTCTCAGCGAAGGAACGATCGTTTCCAACCGTACAGGCGTGGATACGAAAAAAATTCCGTTTGCCCACTTCACGCTGAATGTCGGCGAAGAATTTCCGATCCTGACCGTCAAGCAGCTGTTTTTACGGCAGGCGGTTCTGGAAATGTTATGGATTTATCAGGCGCAGAGCAACGATGTGCGCTGGCTTCAGGAGCGCAATGTGCACATCTGGGACGAATGGGAAATCGATGAAAACGGCGACTGGCTGGAAGTAAATACCGGCCGGGTGCTCAAGCATTTCGATCCGTCCATGGCGCATACGATCGGTACGGCGTACGGCTACATCGTTCGCAAGTACCATCTGATCGACAAGCTGATCGATTCGCTTAAAAACCATCCGGAAGACCGGCGCCGGGTCATGTCTTTATGGCAGGATGCGGAACTCGATACGGCGGTTCTGCCCAGCTGCGTCTGGAGCAGCGAATGGGACATTACCGATGGAACGCTTAATGTACTCGTCCATCAGCGCTCGTGCGACGTCGGTCTGGGTCTGCCGTTTAACGTTACGCAGTATGCGGTACTGATGTGCATGATGGCTCAGGTGTGCGGACTGAAAGTCGGACGCCTGGACTGGTCGATTAAGGACGCGCACATTTACGTCAATCAGCTCGAGCAGATGCAGGAACTTCTGCAGCGCTGGCACACGAATGAGCCGCTGCCGGCACCGAAGCTCTGGCTCAACCCGGAAGTGAAAAACTTTTACGACTTTGACAGTTCGAAAGAACTGAAGGACGTGCATCTGGAAGGGTATCAGCACATGGGAAAACTGCGGATGCCCATTACCCAGTGATCCGCCTTGACGCCATCGCCGCAGTGGGCAGAAACGGCGAAATCGGCTGGAAGGGCGATATGCCCTGGAAGCGCGGCCTTAAACAGGATCTGAAGTTTTTCCGTAAGGTGACAATGAAGCGCCCGGTCATCATGGGCTGCAACACGTGGAAGTCGCTGCCTGGACTGCTTCCCGGCCGTCTTCATCTTGTGCTCACGTCCCATGAAATCAATCGCGAAGGCGTGCTGACCTTTTCCACAGTCGAAGACTGCCTGAAGTGGCTGGACGCGTATAAAAAGCAGAATGTACATGTACCCGAATCCATAGCACTGGATCACGGTACGGTATTTGAACAGCCTGACGCTTTTGTGATTGGCGGGGCTTCGATTTATCGCGCCTTTCTGCCGTACTGTTCGCGCCTGATCCTGACGGAAATCGATGCGGACTTTGAAGCCGACACGTATTTTCCGGATTTTGATCGAAACCAGTATTCCCGCCAGGTTCTCGATGAACAGGAAGACGGCAGCTATCACACCCGTCATGTGGTGTGGATGCGAACGACAGATCCTGCAGGCGAAGAATAAGAAGCGCCGGAAAACCAGTCGGGGAAATCCGGATCGAGAATCTCGAACCGGATGATGCAAAGCCCGATGTTTAAACTTAAGAAATGCATGCAAAAGGCTGCCTTCCTTCGAAGAAACCTCTTCGTCGTAAGGCAGCCTTTGTGTGTTGAATCGATTTTAGAATCGGGTTTATAGAACGTTCAGAAGTAAGTGTCAAACAATCGACGGGTATACGCGAGACTGAATATTAGATACGCTAAACGGGATCCCTTTCGAGATCCCGCTTGGCGTATTTTTTATTCTTCATCGTTTTCTTCATACTTCGGATCCG
>NZ_JAHDSX010000071.1:0-7460 GCF_020969955.1 Allobaculum fili
ATCTAAAGGTGATTTGACGACTGAGAGAAGCAATTCACCTCAGCGCTCAACTATAATAACACGGGCATCGAAGCGATGCAAGCATTATTTGTGAATTTTTAAAATATTTTCACGAGTTGATTTCAAGTGCTGTTTCCTTGCGCAAACAGCTTCCTTATTTAATCAGAGATCCCCAAACAAGGTCAAGTAAATGCATCGGATCCTCGGTGACTTTTTGCTCAAATGAGCCGTATGCTTCTTATTTTTCAAAAAGGATGTCTTTCTGAATGCCTCGAATGGTTCCATCTCTTATAAAGCCAAATCTGGTTTCCGCTATCAGCCGGAAAAAGCCGAAAAGGCTTTGTATACTGTTCGTTTATCTTCGGGCTGCTTTCTGCCTGTCGATCGAAGCAGAGCAAACGGACGCCACTGCAATATGCTTAGCGAAAGTTTACGCTCACGAAGAAATCCGATCATTCCTCTCAGGAGCGAACGAATAAAGACTGCCTTCTACTGAACGTTTCTATCCTATTTATTTTATATGGGAGCCTCTGTATGGCTTAAGTGCCCGATATGGATTCATGGATGCCAGAACGTCATTTTTTTCTGGCGTCTTCTCCTTCCTCGTTTGCTTTCTCATCCCACCTTTCCATTTGTTCGGCTGCATTTTTCTTTTACGTCCGTGCACAAATCAACGGGAAATCGATAAATGTTTACTAAATCATGTTTTCAATTTCAGGTAAAAGCTAAAACGAGGCTTGGAAAGGCTTACAATAGCAGCTTTTCGGATGGACGCTCCCCTCGAACGCGTCACGTCAGACAAAATCCCCCCTGTGTTCGTCTGAGACATTCGAAGAGAGGAAAGGAGAAATATGAAAACACTCAGACAATGGAGTCTGCCCGTGCTGATGGTCCTGCTTTCCATCAGCATGCTGCTGCCAGGACAGATCCAGACAGTCGCTGCGAACGAAACCGATTCGCCGCAGACGGTTGAACAGATTACTGCCGCCGACGGGCGGGAGAAGCTGAACTTCAACCAGGGCTGGAAATTTGTCCGCGCAAATATTCCAGAAGCTGTTCAAGTCGACTACCCCCAGTCCGAACTGGAACGCTGGGAAAATGTCGATCTGCCGCATCCCGTTCGTTTGGAAGAATACAATGCGAGCGGCGGCAAAAACTATCAGGGAGAAGCGATGTACCGCAAGCACTTCTACCTGGATGAATCCTATGCCGGAAAAAAAACTTTACTTCGAGTTTGAAGGCGCCATGGGCGTTACCGATGTATGGGTCAACGGGACCCATCTTCAGTGCCCGTTAGCCAAGCTGACCGGAAGCAAAGATGGAAACCATACCCAGTACGGAGGCTATCTTCCCTTCGTCCTCGATATTACGGATGCCGTTCACTGCGATGGCGAGAAAAACGTCATCACAGTCCTGACCGACAACCGGGACAATGGACTGGTTCCTCCCGGAAAGCCGCAGGGCAGTCTGGACTTCTCGTACTTCGGAGGTATTTACCGCAACGTCTATCTGCATTCCGTGGAATCGGTTCATATCACCGATGCGACGTATGAAAACATCGAAGCCGGAGGCGGAATTCTGATCGATTATCCGTCGGTCAGTGAACAAGAAGCGACCGCCGTTGTCAAAACGCACGTGCGCAACGAAACCGATGCAGACAAGCAAGTCACCCTCAAGTCGACATACGTTGATCCGCAGGGCAAAGAAGCGCTCACCAAAAGCTCAACCGTAACGATTTCAGCCAGTGATGCGCAGACGATCGCGCAGAATTTCAAATTCGAAAACCCGCAGCTGTGGGATCTTGATCACCCCAATCTGTATACGCTCGTTTCCACCGTTACCGTCGACGGCGAGGAAGTGGATCGAACAGAAACCACAACCGGTATTCGTACCGTCATCTTCAGCGCCACGGAAGGCGTAAAAATTAACGGGAAGCATCTGGGATTCCTTTCCGGTGTCAACCGTCATCAGGAATATCCGTACATCGGCTATGCGGCATCGGACAACCTGCAGCGCAAGGATGCCATCCTGTATAAGAACGCGGGCTTCCAGATCGTTCGCACCGCCCACCACGCCCAGTCGCCGGCATTCCTCGACGAATGCGACCGGCTTGGCATTCTCGTTGTAGAAGCCATTCAGGGCTGGCAGTACTGGAATGACAACCCCGTATTCGCAGAACGCGTAAAAAACGATACGCGCCAGATGTTGCGCCGCGACCGCAATCACCCCTGCATTTTCGCGTTTGAAACATCGCTGAATGAATCCACCGGCGTTCCGGCTGGATTTACCAACTCGCTGGAAGAAATCGCAAAATCCGAAGGACCTTCCGTTCGCACAGCCGTTGAAGCCTATGATGATTCAACGAAAGGCGATATCGTCTGGGGACGCCCGGAAGAACTTAAGAACGATACATCGCAGTCCTTCATTCGTGAATACGGCGACTTCTGGCTTGAACAGTACGGCTACTTTACCGATACGTGCCGTGTCACCCGCGGCCCGGGTACTTACTACCCCGGCGGAGAAGAGCGAATGGTAGAACAGGCCAACAATCGCCTGTACAACGGCTTCCATTTCGAGGGAACAGGAGTAATCTCTTTAGCCGAGGGTAAAAAGCTGTATACCGACAGCAATAAACGCATGGCCGGTATGACCATGTGGATTGGTATCGACCATAACCGCGGATACGATCCGACGATTTCCGCCTGCGGTATCTGGGATCTGTTCCGCCTTCCGAAATATTCCTACTATGCGTTTGCTTCCCGGCGTCCTGTGGAACACGACACGGACATGGAAGCCAAAGGCATTGAAACCGGCGAAACGATCTTTATCGCCAGCACCTGGTCCAAAACCGCACGCTTGAAGCGGTATTCGAAGCCGATGTGATCTATACGCCAGACTGGACACTCCTCGATCAGGTGATCACCAAATCAAATTCGGTTTTCAAACAGAAAGACAGCTACCAGGAAGCAAACTGGACCGCCTTTGAGAACGAGCTCAACCGCGCAAAAGACCTGCGCAAAAACAGTAAAGCCGAACAGGATGCGATCAACGCCCAGTCCGCTTCGCTGAACCAGGCGCTCCTCAAACTGAGAAAAACACCTTCCGCAAGTCTGATCCGCTAAAAGCAATTCGCAGTACAAACTGAATTCCATAATTAAAACTGCGGCAGATCCCATCCATAAAGGATCTGCAGCTTTTACGTCTTACTTCTAATGTCTCTGGATTCGTTGCTGTTTCTTTTCTGATTCCTATTCGAGCCGGAAATACGAAAAGCCGAAGAATACGGGATTTCTCCTTTATTCTTCGGCTGTTTTGTTTTTGCGATTGAGTATAAAACAAATTGAAGTCCCAATCGGACGTACGTCCGATCTGGCATGTGAATGGCTAAGCTGTGGCTGCACTTAAATGCTTTACCGTCTTTCTTTTAATTCTCTGCCATTCCAGAACGGAGATTCCAGCGCAGAGAATTTCCGTAATCACAAACGAATACCAGGAAAGATCAAGACCGAAGAGACGGGCAAGAACCCAGGTAAGCGGAACAGGAAGAACGAGCTGACGAAGCAGGGTGATCACAAGACTGATTCCTGCATACCCAAGGGCTTGAAACGCAGAGCAGAGAATCATCGATACGCCAGCGAATACAAAGCTCCAGGAAAGGACGCGCAGGCAGGGAATGCCGATCGCATACATGGACTGATCCGCATTGAACATCGAGAGAAGCTGAGACGGGATCAGCTGGAACAGCACCGTTCCAAACACCATGATGGCACAAGCCAGAAGCAGTGAAAAACGAACCGCCGGGACGATCCGATCCATTCTTCTCGCACCATAGTTGAACGCGACAATCGGGATGAGCGCGTTGCTCAGGCCCATAACCGCCATGAAAACAAATTGCTGAAGACGGGTATAGACATTGAATACCGAAACGGCCATAGACGAAAACGGCATCAGAATCCAGTTCATGAACACAGACATAAAACTCATAACTGCCTGCATGACCATTGCCGGAATGCCGATTTTCAAAATGCGGCCAAGCAGTACCGGATCCCAGCGGAACATTTTGAGATTTGTATGAATCTCCGGGACTTTTCGATAGGTGATCCAGATTCCTAACCCCATGGCTACGATCTGGCCAATCACGGTTGCAACCGCCGCTCCCGCCGTACCCATATTGAAGGTGAAGATGAACAGCGGATCCAGGAAAATATTAATCAGAGCGCCTGTTCCCTGAATAGCCAGGTTATACATCGGACGGCCCACCGCCTGCATGATTCGCTCGTACGTGATCTGGAAGAAGATTGCAAAGGAACAGCCGCAGCAAATCTGTAGATATACATTTCCCTGCATAAGCACTCCCGTATCCTGCGTGAAAAGCGCAAGGAATGCCCATGATCCAAACAGACCGAACAGAAGGAAAATCAGCCAGTTGATCAGAGAAAGAAACAGACCGTTCAGAACTGCCTGACTCGCCATTTCCCGATTATGTTCTCCAAGATAGCGGGAAAGGACCGTATTGAAACCGACACCTGTACCGCAGGCAATGGCGATCATCAAACTCTGTATGGGGGAACACAGACTGACCGAAAGCAGTGCTTCCTGAGAGTAGCCGGCCACGTACATGCTGTCGATAATATTATAGAGAGCCGACATCAGCATGCTCAGTGCAATTGGCACAGACATGGACAGTACCAGACGGCGGATCTCCATCGATTCCATTTTATGCATCAAAAAAACCTCCAATGGTGTACTCTATCACACGCGTCACCATTCCCAAAACCTCATCCCCGGCTTCTCAGACGGCTGGCCTAAGGGCTTTGGACCTCCCATTTCCAAAAGAAAACTCTCCGTAAGATACCGGATTTTGCCTTTATCTTTCGGCGAGATTCCTCATTCCTGAACAGAGTCCCATTTCATTCAGCTGTTTTTAGTCGACCGCAGTTTGACGATTGCTTGAATTCGCTAAAGATACGAAAACGTGTCAGCCATAAAAGAAACTATCACTAACTAACTAGAAGATTCCTGCGTAATCGGGTCAGGCAGCTTCTCGGATATTCATTTTATCCCTCACTATCAACTTTCTGCCTCACTTCAACCGGTTCTGGTTGAACATCAACTGATTCTGATTAAACATCAACTGATTCTGGTTGAACATCAACTGATTCTGGTTGAACATCAACTGATTCTGGTTGAACATCAACCATTTCTGGTTGAACATCAACTGATTTTCAGGATAATCCGCCCTCTCAGTTGATGTTCAATTTTTCTGATAATATCATCAACTTAGAGAAGTCTGTTCGCCAGTTCCTCACGCACTGCCTCCAGGCTGAAAAGAGGAATCTTGTACTGCTTATATCAATGAAAGGAGAGCTTGCATGACCGACCAGGAAAAACTGAATTCAATCCTTCAAAACGGAGAGCATCTTACTCTAGAATGTAAGAAAGCAGCCAATGAGATCCCGAAAGATTTATGGGAAACGTACTCATCTTTTGCCAATACGCATGGAGGCACTATTTTATTAGGAATTGAAGAAAACCTTAAAGAATTCGACAGAGCCAAGCGATTTACCGTTCTAGGTGTTTCGAATCCAAACAAAAGGAAAAAAGAATTCTGGGACACTATGAATGGAGAAAAAGTCAGCGCAAATATTCTTCTGGATCAGGATGTCCAGATCCTGAATATTGACGACAAGTCCGTTCTGCAGATCGATATTCCTCGCGCGTCCTATCACTTTCGTCCGGTTTATATTAACGGAAATCCCTTTAAAGGAACCTTTCGGCGCAATTACGAAGGCGATTACCACTGTTCCGAAGATGAAGTGCGATCGATGCTTCAGGACAGTTCGGATCAAGGGCTGGATGGAGCCGTGCTAGAAGGGTATACGATGGCGGATATCGACCTCAATTCACTCCATGCTTACCGAAATGAATTTGAGGTACAGAACCGAGGACATATCTTTAATACATACTCCGATGAGG
This sequence comes from Allobaculum fili, assembly GCF_020969955.1. Lineage (NCBI taxonomy): Bacteria > Bacillati > Bacillota > Erysipelotrichia > Erysipelotrichales > Erysipelotrichaceae > Allobaculum > Allobaculum fili. The sequence continues at coordinate 5,977 of NZ_JAHDSX010000071.1, forward strand.
ATTTTATTCTGCATATTGGAGGATTTGCCAGAAACAGACAAACCGGCCAGGAGTTTCTGACCGAAGCCGGCTTGCTTATGTTTGGAAAAGGTCTTTCCATTCGAGAACGCTTCAGCGCTCTCTTTATGGATTATCTGAATCAGGCGAAGATGATGCCTGGTCAGCGCTGGTCCGATCGCCTGACAATCGACGGCCAATGGGAAAACAATCTGTACACTTTCGTACATCTAATCCTGCCCCGCCTGACCAGAGATCTGCCAGCACCGTTTCAGCTTGACGGGATGACCCGGGTAGATGATACCGATACCCATAAAGCGATTCGAGAAGCAGTGATCAATATGGTCATTCATGCCAATTACAGAACCAGCGGATCCCTTAGAGTCGTCCGATATGAAGACAATCTGCTTTTTTCAAATCCTGGAAACCTGAAAATCCCAGTAAGTGAAATTTTTAAAGGAGGCCATACGTCAGCCCGAAATCCGAAAATACAGCAGATGTTTCGAATGATCGGCTTATGCGACAATATTGGATCGGGTATTCCAACCATACTGAAGATCTGGAAAGAAAAAGGATGGCAAGAGCCGGATCTCTATGACAATGTCACCCTGCAGCAAGTGGAATTACGGCTATGGCTGACCGCAGGACTCTCAAGCAATACCGAAAAAGATTTGATCAACCGCTTAGGACCGAATGTCTTTCACTCGTTATCTGAGAACGAAAAAATGATTCTATCCATCGCTCTAAATGAAAAACAGGTAACCGTTCGGCGCATGGAACCTGTTTTAAAACTCGACCCGGTGGAAATTTCTTCTCTGCTTCAGGAATTGACCGCTCAAAAGATTTTAATCTGTCATCAGCAGCACCGTTCTTCCTTCTATACCTTCAACGAGAATCTCATATCCAATCGCGATACAGATACTACTCCACCAACAGTGCCCGATTCCGAAAGCGCCACGAACACCGACATGAATACGACGGATCATGCGATTCTGGCTCTGTTTTCTCGATACGAAACTTTGACTCTAGTCCAGATCTGTGACGAAATTGATTCGCTCAATACAGTACAAAGTGCATCTAAAGCCGCAAATCGCCTGGTTAAAATGAATCTGATTTCCAAAGGAAAGGCTGGCCGAAAAGTCGTCTTCAGAAAAAAATCCTGAAAACGCTCTTCCCAATAAAACGAAAAAACCCCCGAAAGATATTGGATCTCTCCTTTATCCTTCGGGGATTTCATTTTGTCTGGCAGCTTCCTATCTTTGCCTTGCGGCTATTGTCGGCGTTCTGCAGCTTAACGGCCGGGTTCGATATGTTTCCGGGTGTATCCTGCAGGCTATCGCCACCATACATTAGATTTTTCGAATGGATCTTCCAAAAACAAACATCAGTCTTCCAACATAACGATCTAACGCGATCGTTGGTTTCGTAGTGGCTTCTTGCGTATAGCTTTCTCGAATCTTAGATTAAGCTTTCGACCGATTAGTACT
>NZ_JAHDSX010000072.1:0-7397 GCF_020969955.1 Allobaculum fili
GATGATTTTTTCAACAGGTAGAAAATCATCCTTTTCGTCATGCCTGAGACGCAAAATATAAGAAATGACAACGCTCATGAACAGGGTATACGATTTTTATCCCTCCTTAACTTAATGACATTGGAATGATAAGAGAAAAGAAAGGAAAAAATGATTATGATTTCAGGAAATCTGCTGCTTGATTTCCTTGATTTCAGGATACCGTTTTTTCTGGAAAGATGTATTCTGACGCCCGCAATTTCTTTATAGCTTCTTAATACCATTTTGCATTCGTTAATTCAGCCTTGATCTGTTCCAAATCCGTACGGCGATACTTCTTTTCACCAATAGAAACCGCCGGTCGCGCCATATCACCAGCTGCTTCCAGTCCCCTGTCCGGGAAAAAGCATTGTCGACTGTCTGCCAAGGCAGTACCCAAAAGAAAAGAGAGCCTGAGGCGTTCTATCGCCGTTTCATCGGTTCTGTCCAGCTTCTGTATACGGGGATGCCTGCATATACCATTTATTCCGCGCATCCTTGTTTCCTGCTTTCTCTTCCGCATCTTGTAAAAGAAAAGAGCCGCTACCGGCTCTTTCTTCTTAGTTTAGAGATGCTCGCCGGGCCCAACTCCCCCCGGTTCTCTTTTGACCATACAGGTGTGTGGCTGCTGGGTAGATTCACCACCTCGAGTATCTCTGAAAAATTATATCCTCCAAAAATTGTAAAGTTCTATTTCACCAGAATTGTTAAGTTTTTATTTGACTTCGATCACCCTGTTTAACAGATTCTTTACTTCCTAAAGTAAATATATTATTTCCAATATGTTAATTTCATGAGCATATTTTTTAGCGTTGCTGGGGTACTGATCCTGACGGACGGATACTCATTGCTGGTTGTGTGCTGGTTACGGAGAATTTTTCATGCATTCTGCGGATATGTTTTAACTGCATTCGAATTATCGCAGAGCAACAGTGGATTTTTCCTGTTCCCGCTTTATGTAAAGTAATTTAAAAGAAAAAGGCCGTCTCCGGGGCGAATCGGGACGACCTTTTCTAAAAAAGAGAAAAAAGAAAGGAAATTGTATTATTCAGGAAATCTGCTGCTGATTTCCATGGCTGTATACTACCCCATCCATTGGTCTCTGTCTTCTGAGAAGACCTGTTTTTCTTAATTATTTCTTTACAACCGCTTTCACAGTTTCGTCGCTGGTTTTGAAAGCGGTTGTTGTTTTAAGCAGTAAGAATTGGAATGAATTAAGGCAGAACGGGATGTACGTATCCGATCAGCGGATTGGCGCAGGATACGGAATAAACCGCTGTAGTGTATCCGTTCCAGCCGCCGTGTACAGCCTGTCCGTTGCCGATGTAGATTGCTACATGGCCCTGGTACACACAGATATCGCCAGGAACGGGGTTGTTCGTCAGCGGGCCAAGAGAAAGATAGGCTTCTGGAGCGCCGTGGAAGTTGATGCCGACCGTTTTAAGCGAATTGGTCACCAGCATGGTGCAGTCCTGATTCACGCCGATCTGCGCAAGGGCTGCCTGTGCGATTTTGTCGTAGCCGCTCAGATCTTCCTTTCCTTTGCCGTTCTCGTCATAGACGTAGCCGTCTTTGGTTACGGACATTTCTTTCTGTCCGTTTTCATCGAAACTGTAGCGAACGCCGTCCACATCGCGGGTCTGGCCTTTGACGATGGATCCGTCGGCATCCAGGTAGTATTCCTTGCCTTCGTAGTCGGTCCAGCCTGTCTGCGTATTGCCGTTTTCATCGAGCAGATAGGTCTTGCCGTCCTTTTCAATTTCAGCGGCTTCTTCTACCTTGCGGCCGGTCGTTTCATCATAGTAGACGGTTTTGCCTTCTTCTTTGACAAAGCCGGTTACTTTCTGACCGTTCTCATCAAAGAGATAGTTGCCGTCTTTTGTATTCAGCTTTCCCGAAGCGAGAAGACCAAACTGATCGTAGTAAACGGTTTTTCCTTTTTCTACGACTTCGCCGGTTTTCTTTTCGAGAAGACTGGTTGTTTTATTTTTAATCGTTGACTGATTTCGATCGATTCCATTAAAGAAATTGGACGAAACCGACATGGCTTCTTTTCCAAGTGATTGATTTGCGGGTTCAGCAGCAAATACGGACACTGATGGAATACCGCAGGCTACTGCCATTGCTAAAGTCATCGCGGCATGTCTTGCCAGAAACTTATTTTTCATAGTTGGTCCTCCTTGCGCTTGCCCAAAGAGAGTACCAATTATCCAAAACGGAAGCAAAATGACCAGAATAATTTCTTAAATATTTCCAAACAATCCGATTCGTATAAAAAGCGATGGGCCCTTTAAGTAAAGGGTCTTCACGCAGAATGTGGAAAAGTGTGTGTGAATCACGAAAATTGTAAAAAAAATGAGTGTTCATTATACATATACATTTTTAAAGAAATTTGGAATTCTCATAAACAAAAAGAAATCGCTTACTTTGTCAAAAATCCGATACCTATCGTTAAATGAACATTAAAGCGGCTTTCAGAAACGCCTTGACGACTTTGCAAAAAATGAGGCGTTCAAAATTCTGTTCTCGTTATGCATACATCCCCTGTCCTTTGGGGCGCTTCTTCCAAGCCGCTATCCGCCGGAATGTATTTCCTGTTTCTGCGCGGGATGAAGCTCTGTGAATGGAATTTGGCACGCTTCATAATGATTTACATTTCCCTGGAAAAATCTTTCGATACAAAAAGACAGCCGCATCGGGTTCGTCTCGATGCGGCTGATGATATTCGCTGAATACAGCTGAGTATAAAGGTTTAGAAAATCAGGTTGCGCGGAGTACGCGGATACGGCTGTACGTCGCGGATGTTCTGGATGCCGGAGAGGTACATGAGCATGCGGTCAAATCCAAGACCGAATCCGGAATGAACGCATCCGCCAAAGCGGCGCAAGTCCATGTACCACTGCAGAGTGGATTCTTCCATGCCCATGTCGTCCATTTTCTTTTTCAGAACATCGTAGCGCTCTTCACGCTGGCTTCCGCCGACGAGCTCGCCGACATACGGAACGAGAAGGTCGCAGGCCGCTACGGTCTTGCCGTCTTCGTTTTCACGCATGTAGAACGCTTTGATTTCTTTCGGATAGTCGATCAGGAACACCGGACCGCCTACAACCTGTTCGCAAATGTAGCGTTCGTGCTCGGACTGAAGATCCATGCCCCAGTAAATGTTCTTGTTGTCGAAGCGGTCTTTGACTTTTTCCAGTTCCTTGATGGCTTCGGTATACGTCATACGACGGAATTCGCTGTCGGCTACCTTTTTAACGCGATTGATGCAGTCTTTATCGATCATTTTCTGGAAGAACGCCATTTCTTCCGGTGCATGTTCCAGAACGTAGCGGATGCAGTACTTGATCATGTCCTCGATCACGTCCATGTTATCGGACAGATCCGCGAAAGCGAGTTCCGGTTCGATCATCCAGAACTCAGCCGCATGACGGGTCGTGTTTGAGTTTTCCGCACGGAACGTCGGACCGAACGTATATACGTTGCGGTACGTCAGCGCAAACGGCTCAACGTGCAGCTGGCCGGATACGGTCAGCTGGGCGTGCTTGCCGAAGAAGTCCTTTTCGTACTCCTGATCATCAATGGTCGTTACGGTAAAGCATTCACCGGCGCCTTCCGCATCGTTTCCCGTAATGATTGGCGTTTGTACATAAACAAAGCCGCGGTCCTGGAAGAACGTATGAATCGCCATGGACAGAACGGAACGCAGACGGAATACCGCGTAGTACGTGTTGGCACGCGGACGAACGTGCGGGATTTCGCGCATGAATTCATAGCTGTGTCTCTTCTTCTGCAGCGGATAGTCATGATCCGCCATACCGAGAACGGTAATGGAATCGGCTGCCACTTCGAGAGGCTGTTTAGCCTCCGGTGTCGCGTGGACTGTACCTTTTACTTCAATAGCACTGCCGGTTGTGATTTTGGAAGCCTGTTCGTAGCCTTCCATTTCTGGAGAATAGACAATCTGAAGATTGGAGAAGCAGCTTCCGTCATTGAATTCGATAAAGCTGATATTTTTCGAATTTCGATTGGTTCTCACCCATCCCTGCAGGGTCACGGGTTTTCCATCGTATTCGCTGATCTTTTCTTTCAGTTTCTTTACAAGCATTAAAATGCTCCTTTCCTTAAAAGAGAAAAGCGTCCCTCCATCAGGAACGCTCCAATCCGCAGATCTGATTCAGGCGGATTAATTCATGCGCCATAGGCACAGAAAAACGTCTCGCTAAGAGCTATGGGTATTAAACCATTGCGAGACGTAAATTACAATATGAGCGCCAGCTAAAGCCGAAACAGAGCGTCACAAAGCCGGCCGTTCCAGCCAAATCGCGGTCTTCCCGTTTTGCTTTTCGATGCAAAAACACCTGCCTTCTCGCAGAAAAAGGCAAGTGCAGACAGCTTAGCTGTTTCCGTTTTTGGTGGAGGCGCTGTCCATGGAGTTGGTCGTGAAAACGAGCTCCTGAATCGAGCTGACCACATCAACGGCTTTGACCATCACGTGATGCGGAACCTGAAAATGCTGGTGGGTAAAATCGACGATGCCGATTATGCCGTTGGCAATCAGACGGTCAACGGTAGCCTGGATATCTTCCGAAATGGTCAGGATGGCAATGCGGCATCCTTTGGGGATGCGTGTTTCCAGCTCATCGAGCGAGTATACATTGATGCCGAACATGTTTCCGGTCTTGGCCGGATCGATATCGAACGCGCAGGCGATTTCGCCGACGACATAATCCCACTTGTTATAGTTCATCAGGGCACGGCCAAGGTTGCCGGCACCGACCAGAATGATTTTTTCATCAAAATCTACACCAAGCTCCTGATTGAAAATCTCGATCAGTTTGTCTACATCATATCCGTAGCCCTGTTTTCCCAGGTTTCCAAGAAACGAGAAATCGCGGCGGATCGTAGTCGGTTCAATGTCTACGAAGTTGCTCAGCTCGCGCGACATGATTTTGGAAACCCCGTTTTTCTGAAGTTTACGAAGCGCTTTAAGATATACCGGATATCTCTGCAGGGTCGCCTTTGGAACAGAGTTTGCGTTTTTCATGATTATCACCGCTCCAATCATAACAAAGAATTCCTAATTTGTGAATTTATCTCTTATTTGAACAAGAGATTTTTAATCCAAAAAAACAGATATGTCTGTATTTTCAAAAGACCGCCCCTAAATGGGAGCAGCCTCGAGCGTTTTACGATGATTTTTTATGATTTTTCTGTACGGATCGGTTTAGACGGCTTGCTTCTTTCCCTTTTTTAAGAGGGTGCTCGACCACGCCTTAAACAGGCGGACAAGCGAGGGCAAAGACCACATCCAGCGATTGAGAGCGATTTTCTTCAGAAAAATGCGCAGAGCGCCCTGCGCTGCCTGCCGGCTGTCCCGTAAAATCCGCCGGCGCAAAATCATGGGCCAGGCCACTTCGCAAATCCAGAGCGCCAGATTCATGAACAGGAACAGAACGATCAGGCAGGCCCCGTAGGACCAGCGAAGCGCAATTGTCAGCACTCCAAAAAGCAGAACCGTAAGCAGTACGAGAAGAGCGCCGACCCATTTTCTTAAGCGCCTGTGATCATCAAAGAGAATACGTGTCCTTCCTTTGTTTTCTGGCTCCTGTCCATTTAAGGCGTTTTCGAAGTCCATACGGGCAAAGAGCAGACGCCAGTCCGAATCCTTTCTGGCGTTTTCAATCGCCGCATGCCACAGACGGCACGCGGCAATATTGGCCTGCGAAGGAACGGTCTTTTCGGTCTCGATCTGCAGCTCCAGATCGAGTGCCTTTAAAGCGGTCTGTGCCGAGATCTGCTCCGGCTTAAACGCGCTGATCGTTCGCTGAAGCTTTTCTCTGGACGGGGAAGCCGTCGAAATTTCATTTTTCATATCCTGTTCAAGCTGCATGAGAATCGCGCAGTAAGTATCTTCCATGAGGCCGCCTCTCTTTCTCAGTTTCCGGATTTTCAACTTTGCATCGTTTTGCACGGGCTTAGTTTCGCTGGCCAGAGCCCGTCTTGTATAACGATCTTCTTACCCATTCGCGCTTATTCGTGCTTAATTCAGGCGAATGCGAATGAGCACCTGCCGGGCAATCCAGGCGATGCAAAGTCCGGAGAGCACGGAAAGCGCAAGCAGGGCCGGCAGAAACAAGCCCATGAAAAACTGCTGATAAATCCAGGCAATCGCAATGACCTGTCCGATCGTATGACAGGCCGCACCCAGCGTACTGACTCCGTAAATGGAAAACCAGCCCGAACGGTATGCCAGCGTCATGCCGATCAGAGACAGCGTACATCCGCATGCCGAGAGCAGAAAGCTGACGGAAAAGAGGGTACCAGTGGCCAGCGAAGCCAGGAAAATGCGCAGTACGGTAACCGCACACATTTCCTTTGGTCCATAGGCATACAGCGCGAACAGGCCGGCAATATTGGCCAGACCGATTTTGTAGCCGGGAATGATCGTAATCAGCGGAAAGAAAGATTCGACGATCTGCATGAGAATCGCTGCCGCGATCAGCAGCGAAAGAATCGTCATTTTACGAATTGTCCGGTTCATTGAATCACCGTATCTTCCTGGGCTTCACTGCCCTCAATCGTCACAATCGTCTCGTTGGGCAGACAGACAATGGGAACCGCCGGCGAATCTACATACCCCTGTCGGGAGCAGTAATGATGGGGCGAGTTTTCCTGCGTGACCGCAGCCTTACCATTTTTTATGGAAATGTGGACCGTGCCTAAGGTGCCTTCCACCGAATATTCGCCGTCTTCGCTGAGCGGAAGCCGGAGCTTTTCTTCGCTGCGCACTTTCACGACGGCATATGAGCCGCCTTCTTTATAGTTCAGAAGCGGAAAAAGCAGAAGCACTGCACACGCCAGCAAAAGAACGATCAGAATCTTGTCCGCTTTGCGAAGACCGTCTTTGGAAAGGTCCGGACGGATCCGCTCGCGTCGAGACGATCTGGAACGCGTCGTACCCTTTGGCGACGTCTGAGGCAGCGCTGCATCCGTCTCTGCCGTTTTGCGCTCTGGACTGAATGAATTTTCCGGATAATCTTTGCGCTCTGGCATGGGTCTGCCTCCTTTTCTGTCTTACTATTCAGTATACCGGATCACGGCCTGGGTTTTGGTTTTCGAAACAGGCCGCACTCGGTTTGGAAATCCATGCAGGCCAAAGAAAACCCGCAGCATCGCTCTGCGGGTCTTTTTTCGAATGGTGAAATTGCACTCGCCATTTGCGTCCAGACAGGATTTATCTTTTCCGCGTAGCGGATAGTGGAGTGCGTCGCCTTTATACTTGGCCAGATTCTTTTTGACCAGAATCAGATTCTTTGTGATATCTACTTCCGGATCTATGTCGTATTCTTCTGCAATCTGTAGAAGAGCCTGATAGT
>NZ_JAHDSX010000073.1:0-6655 GCF_020969955.1 Allobaculum fili
CGGATCCGAAGTATGAAGAAAACGATGAAGAATAAAAAATACGCCAAGCGGGATCTCGAAAGGGATCCCGTTTAGCGTATCTAATATTCAGTCTCGCGTATACCCGTCGATTGTTTGACACTTACGTGATAAAAACGACTGATGCCGGTTTAGTGTAGACGCTTTGTTTCACTTTACCAGCAGCATTTATTAACATTTTTGGTTGTCCCCGAAGACGGGGGATTATGGGCTTCAAGGATCTGAGTTGAACTGTAAGCGCAGCTGGCAGCATAGTTTGTCCCTTCAATCCCTCCAGAGGACATATGGGACGGTCTGCCCCGTGAAAACAGCCAGGTTAACTGACCAAAACAGGCCAGAATTTGATTACCCATAGCGACCGGTTTCTGTTCCGTCCTGCTTCAGCGATTTCAGACGCTGATCAGGCTGAAAAGAATGCTATGAAGCCGGCTTCTTTGCCTGCCGTTTGGTGCCTGACTGGGTATAAACATGAAGAGAATTTAGAATACAGCACTGATAAACAGAATAAAGCCGTTCCCGGGCAACCAGGGAACGGTGAGGTGAAAAAAACTGCGGCAGTATGAGCAGTAGCTTTCGGGAGTACAGTCTTTTTCACAGCGGTGTTTCGTACAGAAGATTCAGTTTTCCAACTGCTCCTGATGACTGAACAGATCTGTACAGTATTCGCCGGTAAAGCATGCCATACAAAGAGCGCTGGGTTCAGCAGCATTCTGCAGATCTTCCGGGGAAAGAAAGTACAGTGTATCAGCCTGAATGTAATCTTTCATTTCTTCCAGAGTCATCTGTGCACCGATGAGCTCCTTTTTCGTGGAGGTATCGACCCCATAAAAACAGGGAGAAGTAATGATGGGAGAAGCAATGCGTACATGTACTTCCTTAGCTCCCGCTTCCCGCAGAAGATTGACAATACGTCTTGAAGTTGTGCCTCTGACAATGGAATCATCAATGAGAACCACTCTTCTACCATCTATGACTTCTCTGACAGGAGAAAGTTTCATTCTGACTCCTCTGTCCCGCATGGCCTGAGTTGGTTGAATAAAGGTACGGGTGACAAAGCGGTTTTTGACCAGACCATACTGGAAGGGCAGGTCTGCTTCTTCGGCATAACCCATGGCAGCGGAAAGGGAAGAGTCAGGACATCCGATGACCACATCAGCCTGCAGATCTTTGTCCTGTCTGGCCAGCAGGCGGCCGGTTTCCTTGCGCAGAGCATGGACATTTTTGTCTTCAATGACGGAATCCGGTCTGGCGAAGTAAATGTATTCCATGGCGCACAGGTGATGATCTCTTTTGGGGGTATAGAAGGAAGAGCGGGGAAGACCGTCTTTGAACACCACCATCTGTCCTGGCAGAACATCGGTATGACGGTAGATGCCCATGACTTCAAAGGCGCAGCTTTCCGAGGAGATGATCCAGCCCTGCCTGTTTCGGGCATAGCTTAAGGGGCGCAGACCATGAGGATCTCGGAAGGCGATGAGGGTGTCATCCTTCATCACCAGAATGGAGAAGGCCCCTTCCAGGCGCTGGGCAGCCTTTTTCACCCGTTCTTCCAGGGTGCCGGTCTGCTTTTCAATGAGATGCAGAATGACTTCGGAATCACTGGTGCCCTGAAAAATCGCGCCGGCTGCTTCCAGCTCCTTGCGCAGTTCTCTGTCGTTGACGATCTGGCCGTTGTGGACCAGGGCGATGTCGCCCTGATAGCCTTCTGCGGCAATGGGCTGAATGTTTTCATATTCCTGTCCGCCGGCAGTAGAATAGCGGACATGACCTACAGACAGATCTCCTTCCAGCTGATCCAGATCTTCCCTGGAAAACACATCCACTGTCAGGCCCTTGCCTTTGAATACCTGGATTTTTCCATGACTGGCCACCGCGATGCCGCTGGCTTCCTGTCCTCTGTGCTGTAAAGAGTGCAGACCATAGTAAGTCAGGCTGGCGGCATCCTGGCACTGATAACATCCAAAGACACCGCATTCTTCATGAAGTTCATCAAACATGAGAAGTTCTCCTTTCATCATTCAGGTTGTGAATCCGCGAAATCATACAGGTCATACGGGTATTCCCCGTTAAAGCAGGCAAGACAGGCATCGGAAGGCAGGCAGGTTTTGAAGGTGTCCAGATCCAGGAAGGAAACGGAATCCGCATCAAAGACTGTCTTCATTTCTTCCAGATTCCACAGATGACCGGCCAGCTGATCCTTTGGAATAAATTCAGTTCCCGAATAGCAGGAATGGGCAATGAGAGGCGAAGCGATGCGCAGGTGAACTTTCCTGGCGCCGGCTTCCCTTAACATCTGGCAGATTCTTCTGGCAGTCTGTCCTTTCTGAACTGAATCATCCACCAGGAAAATGGATTTGCCGCTGACGATGGAAGAGATGACATTGAGCCTGGAGCGCATACCCTGTTCGCGCTGAACGGCCGTGGGCCTGACATAGGTGGAACCGATATACCGGTTCTTGATGAGGCCGATTTCATAAGGCAGACCCAGTTCTCTGGCAAAGGCGGCTGCTGCAGGCAGCGCAGTATCGGGAACACCGATGACCAGGTCGGCTTTTACAATTTCCTGTCTGGCCAGGGCTTTGCCGGCGGCTTCTCTGGAGAGGTGAACGCTGCTGTTTTCCATGCTGGAATCGGGCCTTGAATAGTACACGAATTCCATGGCGCACACATGGCCAAGAGGAGGCTGGATCTGCTTTCGCTCCAGACCGTGCTTTCCCAGAATAATGAGTTCGCCGGGCAGGATTTCTTCGATGGACTCTGTCTCCATCATGGTGAAGGCGCTGCTTTCTGAACCAAAGAGAATACTGCCTTCCGGGGTGGAGGCCATATACAGAGCCCGGATGCCATCTTTGCTTCTTACGGCATAAAGCGTGTTTTTGGTCATGAGCAGAAAGGCAAAGGAGCCCTTGAGCATCTGCACGGTGCGTTCAATGCGCTCGGCTAAAGTGCCTCTGGAAATCTGAATCAGATGGGCAATGATCTCGGCATCGGAAGTGCCCTGGAAAATCAGGCCTTCCTGCTTCATGGCTTTGCGAAGGCTGGGTCCATTGAGCAGCATACCGCTGCAAACCAGGGCGAACTGGCCCTGGAAGGCTCTCACCGCCACAGGCTGCAGGTTTTCCTTCTGCCTGTCGCCGGGAGTGGCCATACGTACCTGTCCGATGGCGGAACGGCCTTCCATGGCGTCCAGCACCTGTCCGGTCATGTTTTCGGAAAGAAGACCCTTGCCTTTATGAAGGGAGAGGGTTTCTCCGTTGGATACTGCCATTCCGGCACCGTCACTGCCCCGGTGCTGGAGAGAGTGAAGAAGATAGTACAGAACATGGGATGCATCCAGCATGTTGTAAACACCGGCCAGACCGGAACAGTTCTGTACGCTGTGTCCATGACTCATCGTGTGTCTCCTTTTTATGCGGCTTCTGGCCGCAGCTGTTTAAACAAAAAGCGCGCCCGGAAAAAGGGCGCAGAGAACGGACAGAAAAAGAGACTGAAGCAAATGATTCTGATGAACAGACGTTCCATGCGGCCTGCATAACAATCCCTTCCTTCTGTAAAAATGACTTCATTATTCTAGAAAACTTCAGGGCGGTGTGCCATACGAAAATGAATTTGATATCGGTTTCTTTCTGAAAAATCAGAGCCTTTCTGACAGATCCATCTTCGAAAACCGGGATCAGAGAATATCGATTCTGTTCCGGTACTTTTCCAGATACTGGCTGTTGCAGCTATCGCCGTGATCCACGTTGCCGGACACCCAGATTTCAGGATTGACACCGGCATCCAGCAGCCGTTCCACTCCTTCTCCCATAAGGCCCACCAGCAGATGCATCCCCACGATGGTGGAAGGAGAGCAGAAGCGGTCACCTTCGACCAGTCTAGGATCCTCCAGAACGGCATCGCCTTCAATGGCGCAGCAGTCCAGCACCACATCACTGATATCCTTCAGCTTCAGGCCACTGGAATGTCGGGAAACGGCTTTGTTGGTATAGTCCATGGACGTCAGGGCAATGACCTTCATGCCTTTTTCAGGGGATGCCATGGCCATATCTATGCCGGCGGCATTGCGTCCGGAAATGGAGACAATCAGCATGATGTCTTCCGGTCTGGGGACAAAAGATTCCAGCACCTTATGGGCTGCATTTTCCTGGCACTCTATCAGCTGGCAGAGCCAGATATCCGGATAAATGACGTACTGGGGAACCAGAATGGCGTTCACAGGCACCAGTCCGCCGGTGTGGCAGCAGAGTTCTTCGCCAAACATCTGGGAGTGACCGCAGCCAAAGACGTGAAGCACGCCACCTTTAGCCATGGACTGCGCAATCAGATCAGCGCCTGGTCAATGGCTTCTTCCTGCTGCAGAGTGGCTTCCGTCTGTTCTCTGCAGACTTCAAAAATTTTCTTGCCTGTTTCATCTATCTTTCTCCTGGCAATTCTTCCGAAGTTCCACTCCCGGCAGAGGGACTGAGGCGGGATACAGTTTGCTGCAGACTGCGGCTGAATCTTTGTTAAGTTCATTATGCTTTAGGAATAATATGGTTCAATGAAAAAACCTTTGGGATCGAAGGGCTGACATTCTAATTGCGTGATGCATCCATAATCTTCAAAAAGAAGTAACCATCGTCGCAGTAGCCATACGCCTGTCTTCTAATCGTCTTGATCTTATTGTTGACTCCTTCGATCTTTCCAGTCGAAATCCCATAAATGGCATGTGAAAGGATGCCCTGATAGTGGTTTTCAATCAATCGGGCAAACCATTCAAAGTGTTTGCTCTTCGTACCTCTACACGTATCAATCAGGTTGTTAAGCAGCACTGCCATCTCTGATTTGTTTCTGCATTTGAAGGCTTGTTCAAGCTGGATTTTGACGATATCGCAAGTGGTGAATAAGGTATTCAGTTTCAAAAGCTCCTTGTATCGTTTAACGTATCCTGTTTTAGCCAGTACTGGTTTCAGGCCAAAAAGGGTCTTTTCCACTCGCAGCACAGTTTCCGCTTCGCCGCGTGCGTCTTTTTGTTCCAGCGTTGCAAGCGAGGACATCAGAATATACTTTGATCCCTTAAGCTGCCTGGCCTGTTCGATTTTATCATCGGCAGTCAGATCCTTTTGAACATCTTTACGAACTTCAGAGGTTACTTTATCGTTGAAATTCTACACGATATTAAAATAGTCAAAAACGATAGAGATATTCTCACAACGTTCTTCAAACGCTTCCTGAAAGTCGGAATTCATATCGCATGCGACTGCTTTGACATGGCTCATCCATTCGCTTCCTACATGGTCGATGAAATCATAAACAACCTGCTTCTTCTTACCTTTGGCGATCCAAAGCACATGCCTGGTTTCTAGATCGATGATATGAGTTGCGTATTGATGTTCGTTTTGAAGCTTGAACTCATCAATAGCCGAAAAACGACTATAGGTATCAGATTTCTTTAAGGATGGACCCTTTGAGTTCTCTTCGACATACAGTCTGCTCAGCCTGGCTTTATCAACGGCCTTTACCAAGTGCGCCCCTACGCCAGTCAGTTCCGCAATTGTCTTCAGAGTAAAGCGTCCGCTGGCAAGCAGATCTTCAATATAGATTTCGAGATTTCTGGTAATGGAATGATGATCTGCCTTGAATGGAATTGTCTGCATAAGCGTGTTGTGACAGTGCTCACAGAACAAGCAATGAATCTCGACAGTGACATGTGTATAGGCATTGCCAAATGGAATATGGCGAAGTGTTCGAGTATGTGAAGACTTGATATGCATCTTCTTTCCACAGATCGGGCATCGGGCAGATGAGGTCATCTTCTGACAGGGCTGGAAGACTGTCGATGCGCTGATTCAGATCATGTCCATGTGAATGTTCGGGATGGGTAACAAGACTGTTCTGGGTAAAACCTGGCAGGTAAGAAGGTAAATAAACGAAACCTTCATAAGCAGGTGCTGCTTGAAAAGTAGAAGCTAAGTCGATAGGGTGCGTATTGGATCTCCTGTGTCTGGCGTGTCTTGGTCGACTCTTCCAGCATACGGGAGATCCTTTTTTACTTGTCATTTTTTTGGTTGTACTGGGGTGATCCCACACAAATTTTCAAAGAACCCATTTTTCGCTAAACAAGAACGACCTTAGGTTATCTGGATTGAAGGACTAAATGTAACGAGAAGGGTTCAATGCCTGCATTTACTCTTTCAATTCACCGCGAGAAAAAAAGTGGGGTCATCCACGCCTTATTGCTTGCGCAAGATCCATAGCTGCGGTATAAATAGAAGGCTGTTTTTCTTCTCCAGCAAAAAAACGCGAGAGAGAAAAACAGATCGTTCAGCTAATGTGAAAATATTTTAAAAATTCACAAATAATGCTTGCATCGCTTCGATGCCCGTGTTATTATAGTTGAGCGCTGAGGGGAATTGCTTCTCTCAGTCGTCAAATCACCTTTAGATATCGAAGAAAACAGCTTAAGTGAAATTATTAAAGAAATTCACAAATAAGTTGTTGACAGAGATTTCTGCAGATGATATGATAAGTAAGCCTTGTGAGAGACATTGAGTTTCTCACAAACAGATGGCTCTTTGAAAACTTTACAGACAGATCAAGAAATTCGAAATACACAACGTCGATTCTTAAAATCACAATAAGTACTCGAACAATCATT
>NZ_JAHDSX010000074.1:0-6392 GCF_020969955.1 Allobaculum fili
GAAGACTGATGTTTGTTTTTGGAAGATCCATTTGATAAACTTTAAAAGTACGGTGACGATAGCGGATGGGATACGCCCATTTACATCCCGAACATGGAAGCTAAGCCATCTTGCGCTGACAATAGCCGCAAGGCAAAGATAAGTAGTCGCCGAACAAAACGAAATCCCCGAGAGATAAAGGAGAAATCCGATATCTTTCGGGGATTTTTCTTAGGATCGAAAGATTTGATCCTAATACAGGCCCGTCTGAAAATCCGGTTCGTTTTCCGGACTGGAATCCAAATCCAGTTTGTACATTCCGAATTTTTCGAACGTTTTTCTAACTGGCCTTTCTTTCTGAAGACCAGGAGCCGACAGAGCATAGTCGGCGGCGAAAGAAGAGTCGGTTTTGTTCAAAGGCAAGATTATCCAACAAAACGCAAGATCGTTTAACACGTTGCCAAAATGGAATATCCGCTTTTCTATTCTCATAATCTGCCCCGCACACAACCCAAAGACCCTTTCAAAAAACGTCCCGCGAAGAAGCCAGAAGATTTGGCCAGGCTTTGCGGGATGTGTCTTTCAATGGCCTGTAAAGCGGTTGCGTCCAGTCGGGCAGTCTTCTTTCGAACGCAAGTCATTTTGCGCATTAAAATGGAAGTGCAAAAAAACGATATTTCTTGAAAAAGCCGAAAGGAACAGGAGGAGCGGATATGCAGATTAAAGCAGCGTTTTTCGATATTGACGGGACTTTGCTTTCCCACAAACTGAAGGCAGTGCCCCAGAGCGCACTCGATACGATTGAACAGATGCAGAAAAAGGGAATTCTCTGTGTAGCTGCAACCGGCCGTTCCATCATGGAGTTCAATCGTCTGCCTACCCGGGGGATTCGAATGGATGGCTACATTGCGCTGAATGGTCAGCTTGTTCTCGATCAGAATCAGGAAATTCTGAGCGCCCATCCGCTCGAAGATTCCGCCAGAAATCATCTTCTGAAACTTTTCAACGAGAAAGACATTCCGGTTCTGCTGATTGAAAAAGACCGTCTGTATATCAATAAAATCGACGATCAGGTCAGAGCAGCCAACAAGGCTGTTTCCACGCCGCTGCCGCCGGTGGATTCCTGGTCGGGAAATCCTGTATATTCGGCGATTGGCTATATTCCCAAAGAAAAAGAAGAAGAGCTCCATGCTCTTCTTCCGGAATTCACGATTACGCGCTGGTGCGATCAGGCGGTCGATCTACTTCGAAAAGGCGGCAGCAAGCAGGCGGGCATCGAAGAATTTCTGAAGTTCCACACTATTCGACCTGAAGAAACCATCGCGTTTGGCGATGGAGAAAACGATCTCGAAATGCTCCAGCATGCGGGTATCGGCGTTGCCATGGGCAATGCCAAAGCGATCATTAAGGAAAATGCCGACTACGTTACAGAGGATGTAGAACACGACGGGATTCAGAAAGCCGCGCTTCACTTCGGTCTGATTGACTGACCATTTTCACAGAACATTTATAAGCATTACCAGACCTCACAAAACATACTGCCGGACAGATTCGACTGTCCGGTTTTATTTCGCTTTTTGAACGGCGGGCTTGCGTGTCTGCTTCTGAAGCCGTTCATGCATGCCGGTCATAAGCAGCAGAATCGCCAGAAGATAGATCGGGAAAATGGAAATCGATAAGAAGCGGGAAAGAAAGCCAAACAGCGGCGGCATGACGCAGCTGCCGATATAGGCACTGGCCATTTCCACACCGATGATCGCCTGTGAGCGATCCGCGCCGAAATGATCCGGGGTGGAATGAATGATGCTTGGATAAATCGGCGCGCAGCCAAGTCCGATCAGAACAAGGCCGACAAGCGCAGCCGTTTCATCTAAAGGGAGAAGCAGAGCGGCACCGCCAATCACGATGATACCCTGACCGAAACGGACCATTTGCGCATCGTTCATTTTCAGGGTAAGAAAACCGCCTAGCGCACGGCCGACCGTAATGCCGATGAAAAACAGACTCGCAAAGCTGGCTGCGGTATCGGCTGCGATTCCCTTGGCAACAACAAGATAGCTGCTCGCCCAGAGTCCGGCTGTCTGCTCGAGCGCGCAATAGCAGAAAAACGTAATCATGACGGCTTTAACACCGGGAAGAGTGATTATGGCTTTCAGGCTCAGCGGTTTGGATGGTTCTGTATCGGAATCATCGGAATGGACCGGTCTGTCTTTCCAGAGGGGAAGACTGAGAAAAATAATGGCGGTAATAACAATCTGGATGATGCTGATGAGACGATAGCCAAGACTCCAGCTGTGTGCTTGAGTAAGTGCGAAGCCCATGATGTATGGACCGATGGAAGCGCCGACACCCCACATGCAGTGAAGCCAGCTCATGTGCCGGCTGGCGAAATGCAGAGCCACGTAGTTGTTCAAAGCGGCATCGACACTGCCCGCGCCAAGACCGTAGGGAATGGCCCACAGGCAGAGCATCCAGAATGAAGAGCTGATGGAAAAGCCAAACAGGGCGATAGCGGTCATAGCGACGCTGCAGACGGTCACTTTTCCAGCGCCAAATTTACGGGTGAGCCGATCGCTCGAAAGGCTGGAGATCACCGTACCAGCGGAAATGATGAAGAAAATGATCCCCGACCAGGAAAGCGGCACTCCAAAACTCGGATACATGGACGGCCATGCAGAGCCTAAAAGCGAGTCTGGAAGGCCCAGACTGATAAACGAAAGGTAGATCACAGCGAGAAGCAGATGAACCATGAATTGTTCCTCCTTGATTTCTGCTAAGAAAATATCACTGAATTGATACCCAATGTTAGGATAAAATCGACAGGTTTTCAGGAGAATATCACCCAAAGGAGAAAACGGATGGCTTTAAACGCATGCAAGACGATTCAGGTTGACCGACAGGGAAGAGAGCAGATTGAACATGGAACGCCTTTGTTTCCGATCGCCTGCTATCACGACAACATCAGCGAAAGGGAAGTGGCATGGCACTGGCATGAAGAACTCGAAGTTCTTGTCGTCGAAAGCGGAACGGTGCGTGTGGCGGCCAACGGAGAAGACTGTCTGCTCCATGCGGGAGAAGGCGTCTTTATTCAGACGGGTGCGCTGCATGGCGTGTGGCCGGCCTCAGGTGAAGTCTGCCGTATTCATTCTCTGGTGTTTCATCCGCGTTTAGTCGGCGGAAGTCTCGACAGTATTTTCTGGCAAAAATATCTGGAGCCGCTTCTGAGTGATTCCTCCATTTCCATGATCCGTCTGGATCCCTGCGTATCATGGGGTAACGAGGCCTGCGAGGATATCGAAAGCGCGTGGCAGCTTTGCGTAAAGGAAGAAGACGGCTACGAGTTTCGGGTACGGGATCGTCTTTCTCATCTGCTCTTTACACTCGGAAAATCCAGACAGCTGATGGAGCAGAAGCCATCGCGCAAAGCCAGACGGGATGGCGAGCTGATCAAAATCATGCTTCAGTACATACAGGACCATCTGGATCAGCCGCTTTCGCTGGCAGATATTGCCAGGAGTGCACATCTGAGCGAAAACGAATGTCTGCGCTGCTTTAACCGTATGATCGGCAGTACGCCCATTCGCTATATCCGCGAACTGCGCCTGCAAAAAGCAGTATCCCTGCTCGTACAGACGGATGGACGTATTTCGGACATTGCTGCGCAGTGCGGGTTTCTGGAGATGAGTTATTTCGCTCGCGTCTTTCGAGAACGAAACGGCTGTACGCCAGGGGAATATAGAAAACGGTATGGCCCGATGCCGAAGGAAAGCCTTTAAACCAGCGATTTGAACTGGAGCAGGCATTTTGAAGATTTGTTTTCGATCCAGTCGCCAGGATTGTCGTTAAGGAGGAAGACGAAAATGGAACAGATGGTTATCACGTATTACGAGTCGCCGCTTGGAGAGATCACGATCGAATCCGACGGAAACGCGATCACCGGTATCTGGTTTGAAGGCCAGAGAGAAGCGGAAAAAATCAAAGCGGATTCCGAGAAAAACAGCGCAAATGATTCAGATGAGGATCTGCCGGTATTTGAACAGGCCAGAAAATGGCTGGATCTCTACTTTGCGGGGGAAAACCCGGATTTTCGGCCGGAACTCTCGACGCAGGGCACTCTGTTTCAGCAGGAAGTCTGGGCCATTCTTAAAGCCATTCCGCTTGGTGAGACGACGACGTACGGCGATATCGCCAGAACGATCGCCGCAAAGCGCGGTATGTCCAGAATGTCGGCGCAGGCGGTTGGTCAGGCGGTCGGCTCCAATCCGATCTCGCTTATGATTCCCTGTCATCGCGTTCTGGGCTCCAATGGATTGCTGACCGGCTATGCGGGCGGTGTAGACCGAAAACGGGCTTTGCTTGAGCGGGAAAAAAGCGGAAAAATCGCATCCCCGAACAATGAAAACACCGAAGAAAAATAACTGCTTTAAACCGATCCAGATGGAACTGGCTTTCAAACTTCCAAAACACAGTCTGGACTCCAATACGGGTTCGTTCCCTTTATGAGAACGAGCCTTTTTTGCGTTTTCAACCCATGCCAGAGCAGCCATAAGTGCAGAACAGATGCCGCAAGGATGAATGAACTGAATCTGCACAGAAAAAGGTCGGAATTCGGGAAAAATCCGCCATTTCAATGAGTATGCAGCTTGATCTGGAGTGAACTCGAGGTTGTATAACGTGCTCATGAACATTGCAGAAGTCAGCAAACTCTATGACATCAGTCAGGACACCCTGCGCTCCTACGAACAGATCGGCATGATCCCGCCGGTGACCCGCACCGAGGGCGGCAAGCGGGACTATCAGGAAGAAGATCTTCGCTGGGTCGAACTCGTCAAATGCATGCGCCGGGTCGGTCTGCCGGTCAAATCGATCGTGGAATACGTGACGCTTTATATGGAAGGCGATCAGACCATTCCGGATCGTCTCGAACTGCTTCAGGAACAGCGGCTCGAGCTGGAAGAGCAGAAAGCCCGGATCGATCAGATGATTCAGCGCCTTTCATGGAAAATCGAACGCTACAAGGAAGCGCAGATCACAGGCGTTCTGAACTGGGAGAAAAAGGAGGATTTATGAAAAGTTTAGTCGCTTACTATTCCCGCACAGGAGAAAACTATTTTGGCGGGGATATCCGTACCATCACCGAAGGCAATACGGAAAAAGCTGCGAAGGAAATCGCAAAGCTCACCGGAGCGGATCTTTTTGAAATCCGACAGAGCGATCCGTATTCGGATACGTACATGACTTACATTCAGCAGGCGCAGGACGACTCGAATGCACATTGCCGTCCAAAGATAGAAAACCTTCCAGCCAGCCTGGATGAATACGATGAGATCTGGCTTGGCTTCCCAATTTACTGGGACACCATGCCGATGGCCGTTTTCACCTTTATCGACGCCTATGACTGGAACGGCAAGATCATTCATCCTTTCACCACCCACGAAGGCAGCGGACTTGGACGCGTGCCGGCGGATCTGGCCAAAGAAGCCAAAGGCGCCATCATCACGCAGGGGCTCGCAATTCACGCCAGCTATGTCGATCGCTCGAAAGCCCAGATCGATCACGGGGTCAAAGTCAGCTCGACCAAATAAAAACAGAAGAAACTGGCAGAAAACAGCCTGAGAGAATATCAAAACAGAAAACCGAAAGGATGGAGGAACGAGACGATGGAAAATAAAAACGCTGTAAAAGCAGAAGCCGAAGAAGATGTATACGCGCTGATGGATCAGGGCGGTCCAACGGATAATCGAAAGCCATATTTCCGCCCGGCGGTGGATGAAATGATGCGTTCCCGAACGCTCTGCGCAAAAGCCAACCGAAAACTTCCCGATGATCCGACGTATATGGACGATCTGCGCGAGCTGTTTCATTCCGATCTCGACACCATCCGTGTCCTGACTCCGTTTCAGTGCGATTTTGGAAATCGTGTGAAGTTTGGAAAAGGCGTTTTCATCAACCATTCCGCAATTCTTTCCGCTTCCGGCGGCATTGAATTTGAAGACGGCGTCATGGTGGCCCCCGGCGTTCGGATTGCAACAATCAATCATGACATGAATGAACGCCATACGATCTATACCTATGGCAATGTAACCATTCACAAGAACGCCTGGATCGGTATGAACGTGACCATTTGTCCCGGGGTAACGATTGGCAAGTACGCGGTAGTCGGTGCCGGCGCCGTAGTTACGCACGAAATTCCTGACTATGCGGTAGCCGCCGGCGTTCCTGCCAAAGTCATTCGTATGCTCCATCCAGCCGAGCAGAAAGAATAAGCCGAAAAATGGCAGCAGGGAAAAGTAAGTGTCAAACAATCGACGGGTATACGCGAGACTGAATATTAGATACGCTAAACGGGATCCCTTTCGAGATCCCGCTTGGCGTATTTTTTATTCTTCATCGTTTTCTTCATACTTCGGATC
>NZ_JAHDSX010000075.1:0-6355 GCF_020969955.1 Allobaculum fili
GCCTGGATTCGCTCTCGCCGATCCAGATGCCAAGGATATCTTTGCAGCCTTCCGTGTCATAGCCAAGAACCACATATACAGCCTGTTCTTTGGCACCATGATCGGTTTTCACTGATACGTAAAGGCAATCGACGAATACGAAAGGATAGCACTTCTTCAGGGGACGATGACGCCACTCATCAACAACCGGATAGACACGATCAGTGATGTTTGAAATCGTATCCGCAGAGACCGGGAAGCCATAGATATCCTGAATGATGTCGGAGATGTCGCGCTGTGACATACCCTGCCCATACATACGCAGGATCTTGTCCTCGATATCGGAAATATCCCGGCTGCCTTTAGGAACAGCCTGCGGTTCGAATGTACCAAGGCGATCACGAGGGATACGCAGATCCAGTTCGCCCTGAGAAGACCTTACCGTCTTCTCAGAATAGCCATTGTGGCGATTCTCTGTCGATTTAGGATCATGCGATCCGCTGGTATAACCGAGATGCGCATCAAGTTCTCCCTGGAGCATCTGTTCAAGGACAGGGCCAAAGATTTCCTTGATGAGGTCTGCGGCTTCTTTAAACGTCTTAGGTTTGTATTCCTTAACGATGGTTGAAGCAATCTGTTCCTGAATGGTTGGTGCAGCTTTAGCTTTACGTGGCATAAGTGGTCTCCTTGTAAAAATTTGTCAGGCTCAAGCTGGTTGTATCAGTCTGATGTCTTGATGGAATTTACACAAAAGACCTTACACTCTCATTTTGCACTTGGTATTGTTACCGGATCTAACAGCGATTACATATCTAGTGAAAAAAGTAATACAAAAGAGACCGTTCTAAAGGGCAGTGATATATTCAAATTCAGATTTGTTGGTGGAAGGAACTTCATCAGATTTGATCCTGATAATTTTTAACAGGCTGCTCCGACTCGCTTTTACAGAGTCAAGGAAAAGTTAATTTATCGGTTCATATGTGCTGCGCCTGTATTCGCTTATGATGATCAGCAAGCTAGGTATGCTCATTGGCAATACAGCCAGTTATGGGAAGAACGCGCATCTAATAAAGACAAGGAACCAGAGAAGTGGGAGCAATTATGCGTAGCCGACCGGGAATCCAATCGAAACCAGGCTCTTCATCGTGAGAGGAAAGAGAAAATGGTTCAGTATTTAATCAACTGCTATGGCAACGATGCTTATCAAAGCTTATTCCATGGGAAAGATCCTCTGTTTGTGATGTCCGAAGACCACGAACCGCAATACAGCAACGTACATCGTTTTGTAACAAGACTCCATGACCTGGATTGTGCTCCTGTCCTGGAATTAGCAAAAATAGAGCATCGGCACTGGAGTGCTTACTATATCGCCAAAGGATGGAAATATCTGCCTTTGAAAGAAATCAAACAGCTCCAGCAGCAGTCTGATGGATATACGAACAAAGTGATCCGGGAAGTGGCGCCTGCTCACGTCGATCTGGTTAATTTTGAACGTCTTTGCCAGGATGATTATGAGAGTATCAAATATGACCTGTCTTATTGATTCGAGACATTAAAGACTGAGAAAGAGAGTTAGCAGGGGAAAGGAAACAGTTATGAGTTCTAGTGACAAAGAGTACGACAAATCGAAAACAGTCTCTGCTTTGGAAACAACAGTGAACAGCAATGATGAAGAACGGCTTTCAGATAAATATCGTGTATTCCTCTGTTACCGGGGTGAAACTTCTGGAAATAGTGAAGGAAAGAAATTTGCCGAAAAGCTCCATGATTTTCTAACGCATACTGCTTTTGCCAAAGACAGTCTTGGTGAAATCTACTTATCAGAAAGAGAAGACCGCAGCGGAAACTTCAAAAGCAGCCTGTCAATAATAATGAAATCGGTCGAGTATTTCATTATTCCATTTACGCCAAATTTCTTTGACGGTTTTCCACAGGACTCATCGGACGAGCAGACTATCGATAAAAGCATTACTTATCACGAACTCCTTCAGGCTTTCAATAATCCGAACCTTTCGTTTATCAATGTCTGCATTGGCGAATCAAGAAACGATCTGATCGACAAGGATCTGCTGGTAAGTCTGTATGGAAGCGAAAATGCGGAACGGATAACTACTGTCAAAATGCTCAATTATACGCCGGAAAACAGCCAGGAAATTTTTGAACAGATTTATAACCGTATCCGCATCGGCAACGAAAGCATCGCCGACAAAATCCATGAACACAAACCGAATGTTTATCTTGATGCAAAAGAAGAACTGGAGTCAGACCAGTTTCCGCTGTACGCAAGACTGTATAATGTTCGCTCTTTGACACTGCTAAACTTTGCTTCCAGCTCGTTTATTTCAGGAGCCAGCATTGCGAAAAGCTATGAACAGACAGACCAGATGAAAATCTGGTTTAACCGCCATCTGATTGAAGGAAAGATTACCGTCAATATTATTCTTACCGACCCGCATTCGCACGCTGCTATGGATGCTGCACTATATAAAATGAATCCAGAGAATCTGACCATTAACAAGGATCAGATCATTCTATCCAACCTCAACAAGCTGTTTGCGTTCATGCGTAAACACCCAGAAGCAGATCTCCATGTATACCTGACTCCTGTCGCACTGCCATATGGAATTATGCTGGCGGAATTCAACAGTGCAGACAAGTATAATAACTACATGAAAATCGACCTGTATGCAGCGGATATCGAACGTGATGGCAAGCGGCCATCCTTCTTTCTCCTGCAAAAAGACGAAGAAACGAAAGCGATGTTTAAGTTTTTTAAAGACAATGTTCTGCGTTTGAAAACCAGTGATTCCAGACCATTTTATGGTCATCCTGAAATTGACTGGATGGAAACCCAAAATTCAAAGATTGTTCATCGAGGAATTGCCAAAGAACATCTAAAGCCCCATACTTTGCAGGCTTTCCGGCACTGTATCAATAAAGAGCATCCTGTCGAAGTCGATTTGTTTACATTGAGCGATGGTACGATTGTAGTAGGACGTTTAGATGAAGATTTTGCGCAGGAGATATGCAAAGATCCAAACAAGCTAAAGAATACTTCGCTTGGGGACCTAAGAATTTACAACCGTACCCGTCCCGAAGAAACTGTTCTGACGCTCGATGAATTTCTAAAGCTGATCAGCGGCAGAATTCCGATTTTAATCGAAATAAAGACTATAAACAATTCTTTATCAAATGCGGGGAAAGCTCATGAAGTTCCGTACAGCCATGGAGCAGAACGAGAAGGAGAACTATCTGCCGCCTGCAAAGCGCAGGTTTCAAAAATCATCGAGACCATTCATCAGTATTCTGTAAATTACCAGCACATCTTTACAATCAATACAGGAAGAACCGGTTCACCAATAGCGATCCATTCTTCGGATGTTCGAATTGTAAATATGGTGAATGAACGCGACTGCCTTATTCCGTCAGGGATTATTGTCAGCGAATTCGAAGAGAAATATGGCTTCAACGCGTCAGATCAGCGAATCGACTGTCATCAATTAGAACGGATTGAAGAGCTGCAGCCGGATTTTGTAAGTTATGACCTCGACTTTCTGCATGAGGGAAATGTTGAGAAAATCAAAACGATGCTGCACATTCCTGTCATTTCCTGGACTGCTAAAAGCAAGGATCAAATTCTTCAATCTTTTGATTACGGCTGCACCAATACAATCTGCGAAAATCTGGAAGATATGGAAAATTAATACAAAATCAATCAAATACTCATAACTCCTGCGAGAATCATAAAACTCGTCAGGAGCTTTTTTATCAAATGCGCCGTAAAACCCCTGCCTTCAGGCAGAAAGCGTCAAACAGAACCCCATCCTGGAAGTCAGATTCTGGACGAACGGACTTCATACCAAGAGCGGTCTTCAGCTTGTACTCACACAAGGTGTGAGCGGCAGTACCTTCCTTGG
Source organism: Allobaculum fili (assembly GCF_020969955.1). Classification (NCBI taxonomy): domain Bacteria; kingdom Bacillati; phylum Bacillota; class Erysipelotrichia; order Erysipelotrichales; family Erysipelotrichaceae; genus Allobaculum; species Allobaculum fili. The sequence continues at coordinate 3,897 of NZ_JAHDSX010000075.1, forward strand.
CTGCAAGACCGGAAGTATCCGGATAGAGTTCTTCAAGTCTTGCCGATGGCGTACAATGAAGCCAACGATGGGATGTGGATGGAGAGAGGATGCTGTGACTCATTTCAATCCCTCCGCATCATTGACAAGAGCCTGGTAGTGAGCAGGATCAATTTTGGAAAGTTTGCTAGCGCCATACTTTTCAAGAAGCTGCTGGATCTGCGCTGTAAAACCGGCTCTGGATTTTTCAGCGAGAATTGCACGGACTTCTTCAAGCGTAAGTCTTGGCTGTTCAGGCTTTTTTCGGGCTTTGCTTATCCAGATGAGACTTTTGGAGCAGAGAGTCCATCAGCCATCCGGTTGAGAACGATGAGAAGTTCTTTTTGGAATTCATCCATGGTGATTACCTCTTTCACTAGGTAGCCATGGAAATGGATGGAGTGTGACAGGGAAAATAAAAAAAGTGGCCAAAAACCGAAAAACGGTTCATGACCACAAAGCCTTACCTAAGAATTTCATTTAAATAATTTTGCACTGCAATGGAATCATATCCTGCTTTCTTCGGTCGATTAACTCTGACCTGATTACAATCTCACAACTCGGATAAAAGTTTTCAAGACATACAAAATACAATTAAATACCATCGACCTAAATCAAACGTCTATATTATACGTGTAGTAAGATTACTCATCTAGTAAGGAAGAGAATGCTTAACCCACTATCGGAGGTTCAACAATGAGGTGCATGAAATTACTGATAGCACGCCTTACGCTCAAATTTTCACACTGCTATTTACCAACATGAATCTAGACAGAGAGATTGGCTGCTGAGCGTAAGGAATAAAACAAAGCCTGATTTTCGTAAAGGAAAACATTTATGAGATCAAAAATTAAGAAGTTACTAGCGAATATCGCTATTTCACTCTCGATTTTCGTATCTTCTATACCTGTAATCGCTGTAAAGGGATTAGCGTTTGATATTCCCATTCCAGCCAATGCTTTTCTCGAGGAATCTAATACGCTACAACAGTTTAGAGCCTCACTTGAAGTGGATTTGTTGTTTGAAAAAAACTATGCCGCTTAATGACTCAGATCAGAATCCCAGATATTATTATATTCCTTTTGCTCAGGGAGGATATTTAATCTATGATCTGACAGACGACTTGATCTGTGAGTTTAGCCTGTCAAAAGAAAATGAGTATTCATTCTCGAATAATGATTATATCTATTCTGGGCCGCTATCCTTGTTTGAAATCACTGAAGATGGTTTTATTGATGTTAAATCGAACGAGGTTTTCACAGATACAGATAACTTCATTATGAGGGTTAAATCTATTGAGACGAGAGAATTAGAGTCTAAACAATCTATCCGATCTGATAAGTCTGTTAGACGTATCATGAATGCTTATAACACAATTTCTGGTACCGTTCCAAGCTATAGTTATAATCCTGATGGCAGATGCGGAGCGGTGGCAGCAGCGATGCTGGTGCGGTGGTATGACATTTATAGGAATGGCCGGTACGTCCCAAGTAGTTTAGAAAGTAGTGATGGGGTTTCTCTCATTAATCATCTTTGGAACAAAATGAAAAACTCAAGTTATGCGGGTGCTTATTCTGGAACTGTATCTACTGAGATGATGAACTTTATAGGATCTCAAGGGTTAAGCCATTCCGGTGGATTGGACGGATATACTGACGAATATGTTATTGGTCGTGTGGATTCTTATGGAACTCCCTATATTCTAAATCTGTTTAACCACCCTACCTATTCCAACCATTTTGTAACTGGTTATGGATATCGTTCGAATTCCACTGGATTCTACACCATAGTAAATGATGGTTGGGGGAACAGGAAAATGGAGGTCAACTCGAATTATGCGACGACAATTATCTGGTAATGATAGAAGTTTAATTTTTCAGCTATTAGCCGTCATAGGGTTATGCATTCTGACAATACTCGGTGTGCAGTATATAGGTGATCACGGGAGATCAGCTGGCTACTATCTAACGGGAAATGTAATATCAGCAGGAGAGAAGAATTTCTGTATAACTGTTATTCCAGATGAATCAAATGTTGAGCTTCCACTTTCAAAAAATGTCTATTGTTTTGAACTGAAAGATTTTATATCAAATAGCTATATCCCCAAAATTGGGGATGCAGTGCGAATCACGTGCAGTCATGATATGACTGTTTTGATTGATATTTATGATATGGATGTTATAGATGATCTTCCTGATTAAACTAGATGTTAAACAATATTAACTATAAATATAAAACGCGATTTCAAGCTAGCAGTTCTCTATTTCAATATAGGTTCTGTTAGCTTTTTGAATTATCAACTTCTGACTTGTCGCTATAAACTGTACCCCAGAAAGTGGACAATTTTTTTAGAGTCAACCTATTCCAAGGACACCCGATTAGCAGCGACCCCAACTACTGGACGATCGTTTTGATCTGTTCCCTAATTGCGGACACTTTCT
>NZ_JAHDSX010000076.1:0-6333 GCF_020969955.1 Allobaculum fili
AATAGATTTTTAGAAAAAAGTGAAAAAACTCGAATCATTCGAGATTTGACTTGAAGAGTAGAAAAAAGACCACATCACTGCTTAACGCTGATGTGGTCTGAGAAATCTTAACTTAATGACATTGCTTATCATTCGGAAGCAGCCCAGCTTCCAAAAATGCGTTCCTTGCCCAGGACGCATGATCCTCTGCTCATTCGCCCGTGCAGAGGATTTTTTTATGGGCACAAAATGCATTGGTCATTTCCGTAAGCTCAATCAGAAAACCGTTTTGGAGGACGGAAATAACGGGACGGTGCGGTGTAACGGGACGTCCTGGATCGAAAGAAAATGAGGAGGCGGTCGAAAGACTATGTATTCCATTTACGCATAAAAAATCGAAACAGCTTTCATTTCAGAGGCAAATTGCCTTTATTCTCGTGAAGCTTGTTCAAGACGTCAGGGGCGGATAAAAAGTCAAGCGTTAATTGAAATATTCTAAAAATAGACGTTAAGATAAGACCGTGGAAATCAAAGCAGCAGATTTCCAATAATAATAATTTTTTCAATCATAATTTTTTTTCTTTCTTTTTCTCAATAATTTACACAGAACACCCGGACCGCCCATCCGGGTGTTTCTGTGTCTGATGAAAAGAAATTCTCTTTTAACTCTCATTTTAGGTAAGGATCGGATACTGATCGTGGTCAGAGAAAGCCTCTGGTCAAAGAAGCTGAATACAATTCAGGACTTCTTATTTCCTTTCTTCTCTTTTCATAATTTTCAATACCGAAAAGTACCGGTTTGCCCGACCGGTACTTTTCATATGCGGATGTATGAGAAACCGGAAGGCCGGATTCTGCGCGAACCGAGATCGCCGATAGAAGAGCTTCTGCCTAACGCCTGCTGTTTGGAAGCTGGGCGGGACTGGGATCTCTTTTTGCGCGGCATTTTTTGTCTGAAAATTCTTTTTTGGTTTTAATTCGGCATAGAGGGTAAGAAATCGTCCGGTTTGAATAACCTGTGTTCTGGAGGTGCTGTTTCCTGATCGTTCCTTTCTTCTTTGACTGGACGACGCGGAGTGGATTTCTTCTGTCGCTGAGGCTGTGCACTCCCTGCTTTCTGCGGTTTCGGAGCGTATGCGATCCCACAAAAACAAGACCGAGGGAAGGCGAAATCCGCTCGTGAAATGACAAATGCTGCACCTTAATACCGTCTTAATAAAAATGGGCATTGGAAAGCGTCTGACTTGCGTCAGTTGATATATTGAATTCGGGAAGAGACATAACGTTGGGTCAGCGCAGCGGCTGATCAATCCCTTCCATATTTCCTCTTTTAACTCTCTACGTAATTGAAAAAGAAGGGTTGTGGCGGCCCTTCTTTTTCAATGCCTTTTTTGAAAAAACGGATGGGGCAGGAGGTTTGCGGGAGACGACAAATTGAGAGCCCTGTGTGAATGCGTTTTATAAGCTGTTTCTGTTTAAGCGGTTTTTTGTTACGCTTTGACCATGATGACTCCCAATTCGCCTAAGAATACAAAAAAGCCTGTTTCTGCGAAGAACACGGGCAAAAACAGAAAAAGAAAACGCAGGCTGACTCGAAAAGGAAAGATTGCACTCACGGTTGCGGTTTTAGTTATCGTCCTTTGCATCAGCCTTCTCTTTATGCGCCAGCCTTCGGTTGCAGAACGGCTTTCGCTTACCTATCTGGACTCCCTTACCCTCTCGGATCTCAACTCCAAACCGCAGGAAAGCTATGCGGATAAAACGCGTGTGGGCGACTACACGGTTTACGGTACGTCCCTTGTGTTTTACGATCAGACGTATTCTCCTCTGGAAACCGACGGCTATTTTGGACGCAACGTCAAGCTGGTCAATATTAAAACCGGAGAAGAAATTACGACGACCTTTACCGGCGGCGGAGATAGTGGAATCGACTTGCAGAACCTGCCCGCCGGCGTTTATGAAGTGTATCTGACTAACGGCTATACGTACGCAAGAGCCTACAGCGATGAGGAAATGCACTCCTCTCCGCTGATTACGATGCGAAACGACAAGAAAGTCTCCAGCGTGCAGGTGGATGCTTCGAAAGACTATCTCGACAAGTTTAGCATCGACACCGATGAAAACTACATCTTTCTGACGGTAACGGAATCGCTGCCGATTGTGAAAGTGACCGATGTGGTCATCGACCCTTCCGGCTATCTGGTCGATCCAAACGGCATGCCTCTCGAATGGTACAGTGAGGGCAGCTTTGACGAGAGCGAGCACAGCTGGGAATTCGCTCAGCGTATTGCCAGATATCTCGAAAGCGCCGGGCTTCGCGTCACGTTCTCCCGCGATAAGGAAGAACTCAAAGGCTACGCAGGAGAAAACTCCCGCGCAGGGATCGGCTACTCTTCGCAGGCAAAAATCTTTTTGTCGCTGACGATGAGCGATGCCGAGCAGCCCTATCCATATATGATCAGTTCGCCATTTACCAACGGCGTTCTGGGCAATTCGATTTCCAGCGCGCTTTTGAGCGATGGAATTTTGCTGAGCACGCCCGTAGTCTCTTCCCAGCTGAATATTGGAAATACGTACGACCAGCTCACTGTGGACGAGGCGTATGAGCTCGAACCGTATTCGCTGTTTCCGGCACTGCGCGAAACCGGCGGCCGTCTGACGAGCGCCGGCCAGAGCGAGCAGTGGAAAGCCAATGAGATGTTCTCCCAATCGTATGGAATGAACTCGCTGGTGTTCTGCTACGCGTCCAGTCAGAATGAAGCATCCAGAACGTATTTTCTGGAAAACGAAGATACGCTGGCCCGCGGAATCGCGCAGGGCATTCTCAATGCCTGCGGCTATTCGATTACGCTTGACGAAAATTCCATTTCCCATGAGGAGGAAAGCCATTCCCAGACAACCGCTTCGCAAAGTGCGGCGGCTGCGTCTTCTGACTCGCCCGAAGACACTCCTTCCGAGTAAAATAAGCAGGAAAAAAACAGGATCCTGAATCCGCCGGCTTTCATAGTGAAATCGGCCAAGAGGAGGATCCTTTTTCTACGAAACGAAAAAGCCGAAGTACGGCTACTCCCATATCCGTCGTTTCCATGCGAAAAACGATACATCTCGTTTTTAATGCGTTATGGAATCGGCAGAAAAACGATACAGAAAGGAAATCCCATGAAACTGCAGGTATCCAATTTATATAAGTCCTATGGCGCCCAGGACGTTCTGTCCAATGCAAGTCTGCAGGTCAAAGGCACCGAAAAAATCGGTCTGGTCGGGCGTAACGGATGCGGAAAAACAACGCTCCTCAACATCATCAGCGGAAAAGAAGATTTTGATCGCGGCGAAAGAATTGTCCCCAACGCGGTCCGGATCGGTTCACTGTCCCAGACCGTCTTTGAAGATAAAAATCAGACCGTTTTAGAAGCGCTCGAAGACGTCTTCTTTGAACTGCGCAAAGTCGAAGCGGAACTGGCGCGGCAGGCGGAAGTGCTCGCGGAAGATTCCAGCGAAAAGCAGCTGGAAAAATACGACCGGCTTCAGACCCGTTTTGAATCGCTGGGCGGCTACGACTACGAACACGAAATGCGCAGCGTCTTCTTCCATTTTGGTTTTGAAGAAAGCGATCTTTCCAAAAAAATCAATGAGTTTTCTTCCGGTCAGCAGACCCGCATCGCGCTCGTAAAGCTGCTGCTGGAAAAGCCGGACGTTCTGCTGCTCGACGAGCCGACCAACCATCTCGATCTGGATTCGATTGAATGGCTCGAAAGCTATATCAGCCGCTATCCAAGCGCCGTCATTCTCGTCAGCCATGACCGTATGTTTCTCGACCAAGTGTGCGATGAAATTGTCGAAATTGACCGCGGAAAAACGATGCGCTTTCCAGGCAGCTATTCTCACTACGTCAAAGCCAAGGAAGAGTGGATTAAGAAAAACCACGACACCTACGTCCGTCAGCAGGAAGAAATTGCCCGTCTGGAAGCTCTGATTGAAAAATTTCGCTACAAGCGATCCAAGGCTGCGTTTGCCCAGTCCAAAATCAAATATCTCGACCGTATGGAAAAGCTCGACGATACGACCGCGGACAAATCGCGGATCAAAGCGGAGTTTTCCAGCGAACGCAAAGGCGGAAACCGGGTTCTGGAAGCAGAAGGCCTGACGTTTGGCTATGACCATCCGCTTTCAACGGTGAGCTTTGAACTGTTCCGTCAGAACCGCATCGGCATTGTCGGCCCGAACGGCATCGGCAAGTCGACCTTGCTAAAAACGCTGATTGGAAAGATCCCGCCTTTAGGCGGTCAGTTTGCGTTCGGCCATCAGATCGATATCGGCTACTTTGATCAGGAAACTGCCGCCATGCATTCCAGCAAGACCGTAATCGATACGCTCTGGGACGATCAGCCAGAAGCAAGCCAGACGCAGATCCGTTCCGTACTGGCTGCGTTCCTGTTTACCCAGGATGAGGTGTTCAAGGAAGTGAACGATCTGTCCGGAGGCGAAAAAGTCTGTCTCTCGCTCGCCCGTCTGATGATGAATCACGATAACCTTCTGATTCTTGACGAACCGACCAACCATCTCGATATTCCAGCCAAAGAAGCTCTCGAAGCCGCGCTTAAAAACTATGACGGCACGCTGCTGTTCGTTTCCCACGACCGTATGTTCCTGTCCAAAATGGCCGATAAGGTTCTTGAAATCGGCGAGGACAGTCATCTTTATGACTGCTCGTATACCGAATACGCGCAAAAGAAAAAAGAGGGAACGCTCGATTCCCTCAAAACAGCTGAAGTCCCGGCCTCTTCGCGCCGCGGCCGTACGCCGGCTGCAGCGCCCGCTCCCAAAACGGCTGCGCAGCTGCGTCAGGAGAAAAACACCCTTTCCAATCGCGTGACCAAACTCGAAGCCATGCTGGAAAAAGCCGAAGCTGAGCTGGAAGAGCTGCGTGAGCTTCGCTACGATCCGGAATATTATCAGGACTATCGCAAGATGGAAGAACTCGATGGCCGGATTGACGATAAGCATAACGAGATTGCGGCCTATACGAAGGAATGGGAAGAGAAGATGTCCGCTCTTGAAGAGATGAGCTGATCCGCAAAGAAAGAAGATATCGGCAGACATCCGTCTTCTTTTGCGGATCTGGTTTTCCTGTCTCAAGGGGATCGGCTCGTTTGTTCAAAGATCGTTCTGGTGCTTTCCTGCCGGATTCAGGAGAAACGCATCTTTTCCATATCAAATCATGAACAAGAAAGCGTCCGATCGAAGAGATCGGGCGCTTTTGTCTGGAAAGGAAATCGGTCTGTCCGCGTGCCGTGCCTGGCATGGCCTCGGTCGGGATTCGATCGGTTATCCAGTGAGAATTCTTTTTGATTTTGCCTTTTGACCCGCGTACAAGGCTTAGGAAATCCAGCCGCCGTCGACGACGAGCACGTCGCCGGAAACGTAGGAAGACTGATCGGAAGCGAGGAAGAGCGCTGCGTTGGCGATTTCTTCCGGGGCTCCGGGTTCTGGAGACATTGCCAGCATTTTCGATACTTTTCCATAGCCGTCCATGTTCGGCATGCCCATGGAAGTGCTGATTTCCGTGGCGATTCCGCCTGGAGCGATGGCGTTGCAGCGAATGCCGTCTGCCCAGTACATGAAGGACGTGTTCTTGGTCATGGAAATGAGGGCAGCTTTGGAGGCGCAGTAGATCACGCCGGCTACATTTCGCATGCCGCCGACCGAAGCGACATTGACGATGGAGCCTTTGGTTCCTTTTTCCTTGAAGACTCTGACAGCCTTGCGCATGGCGCACATCGGGCCGAATACGTTGACTTTCATGACGTGATCGAATTTTTCATCGGTCGCATCGGCTACGCCGGCCATGTCGTCCATGACGCCCGCATTGTTGATCAGAATATCGAAGCCGCCGAACGTTTCCAGACAGAAATCAATCATGGCGTCATTGTTTTCTGCGACGGATACGTCCGCTGCGAAGATTTCGACTTTTCCTGGCGCGTCGCTCAGCGATTCCTTGAGCGCTTCGAGGCGTTCCTTACGACGGGCAACCGCTGCGACATTCGCGCCTTCCTTCACGAAACGTTCGACGATGGCTTTGCCCATGCCGCTCGAGGCACCGGTCACCACCGCGCATTTTCCTTCTAATAACATTGGTACTCTCCTTGCCGGCTTGAACGCCGGGTTTTGTCTACCATTATAGCCGCTTCATTATGAATTATGATAAGGCTTGCAGATTCCCCGAACGAATGTAAGTGTCAAACAATCGACGGGTATACGCGAGACTGAATATTAGATACGCTAAACGGGATCCCTTTCGAGATCCCGCTTGGCGTATTTTTTATTCTTCATCGTTTTCTTCATACTTCGGATCCG
>NZ_JAHDSX010000077.1:0-6057 GCF_020969955.1 Allobaculum fili
CAATAGATTTTTAGAAAAAAGTGAAAAAACTCGAATCATTCGAGATTTGACTTGAAGAGTAGAAAAAAGACCACATCACTGCTTAACGCTGATGTGGTCTGAGAAATCTTAACTTAATGACATTGCTGAGAATCCTTTAAAAAGAGTGTGAAAAAGACGTATGAAAACGCGAATCTTTTTTCCTGAAGGTCAGAGGAAGTGCGGTGGGGGTTTGGTGTTATACTGGAACAAATGGAGGTAATTCCCAATGGAACTGAAAGATTCTCAGACCTGGAAAAATCTCGAAGCTGCGCTCGCAGGTGAGTCCCAGGCATACACCAAGTACCAGTGGTTCGCAGCCCAGGCGAAAAAAGAAGGCTACAACTACATCTCTAACATTTTCACAGAAACATCCGGCAACGAAAAAGCTCATGCGAAAGTATGGTTCAAGTATCTGCACGAAGGACAGGTACCAGATACGTTGACCTGCCTGCAGATGGCTTGGGATGGTGAAGACTACGAAACCACAACCATGTACGCAGACTTCGCTAAAGTCGCTCGTGAAGAAGGCTTTACCGAAATCGCACGCAAAATGGAACTGATCGGTGAAATCGAAGCCCATCACAGAGACAGATACGGCGACATGATGAACCTGATCAAGAACAACCTCGTGTTCGAGAAACCGGAAGAAGTAAACTGGATCTGTCTCAACTGCGGCTATGTAACAAAAGCAAAAGCTGCACCGAAAGTATGCCCAGTCTGCAAACATCCGCAGGGCTGGTTCGAAGCTGTTGTTGACTACAACCAGAACCTTGCTAATCCTTCCCACTAGTTCGGTTTAACCCGAAAGAAAATACAATCGGAAGACACAAAGCCGCTTGCGCAAAACGCTGGCGGCTTTTTCTATGGAAAGAGAGATTGAATTTTTCATCCTTTTCGTGCAGTAAGCACGACGGGGGCAGTCTTGAAAAAGTGGCTGATTCTTTTGGCATGGGTTTTGGTACAATAGCCGTATGACTCAGGATATTGTTCGACAGGCCGAGCGGACGATGCGATGGCTGGAAGAAGGCCATACGCTCGTCTTTTCCAATCCGCGCCTTCTGGCTCGAAAAAACGGCGATACGATTGCGATCAGTGCACCCGGCTATACGCTTCGTCTGCGTACTGAGGACTTTGTTTCGCTTTACGGCCATCTGGAATGCGCCGTGCTGAACGAAAAGGAAGGCATCGACGAGCAGAAGGATGAAGAATACTATGCCTGGAGGAGAATCAAGCAATGAAAAAAGAGAAAAAACCAGTACCTGTTATTTATACGACGACCGCGCGCGGCTCGCTGTTTCGCTCCGGATCCGTCAATTCGACGCTTTATTTTGCGATCAATCCGGATCCCGAACTCTTGGAGTCGGAGCCGGAGTACAGAGAATACTTTGAGGAAATGAAGACGAAGGAAATCCCGCAGGCCATCGTCAACAAATTTGTGGTCAGCCAGCCGTTATACATTACCAACGATCGGATTCCGTTTGTGATCTTCAAATCCAACATCGACGAATACAGCCTGAAGGAATTCTGCAAAGCCATCCTGCAGGAATTCAGCTTCCATACCGGAAAGGCGCATACCGGCGTATACGGCTTTGACAAAACGATGTTCCTGGAAATTGGCAAGGAACCGCGTTTCTCGTTTACCCAGCATGGCGACAAGCTGACCCGCAGCGAAGAGATGGAACGCTTTAAAAATCCGCTTGCCTTTGAAGGCGACATGCAGGATCAGGGCATCATGGTGCCGTTTTATGCCTGGAAGGAAGAAAAGAGACGTCTGGCCATTCAGGAGCAGGAAAAAGCAGCCAGCGAAGAGGAAGAAGTCGTTTCCTGGTAAGGCTTTTTCAGACAGAATCAAAACGGCGAACCCGGCGCGGTCCGCCGTTTTTTTACAGGACGGTTTTCGTTTTTAGCCCAGTAAAATCCGAACAGGGAAACGTCCCTGTATCGTAAAGACAGGTTTTACTGGACAGGAGAGGAATGGAATTATGCGAATCATTCATCTGGCCGACCTTCATTTAGGCAAGAAGGTGTTCGGCTACAATCTCGAAGAAGAACAGCGCGACATGCTTGCGCAGGTTTTAGCGCTCGTGGAAGAGAAAAAGACGCATGCGGTACTCCTTTGCGGCGACATTTACGATACCGCCATGCCGCCCGTCAGTGCCGTCGAGCTGCTGGACTGGTTTTTAAACGAGCTGCACAAACGGGGGCAGAGCGTGCTGATGATCAGCGGAAACCACGATTCCGCCGGCCGTCTGAGCTTTGGCTCGCAGCTGCTCGAAGCCTCCGATCTGCATATTGCCTCGGTGTATGACGGATCTGTCCCGTTTGTGGATCTGGAAGAAGGCGAAGAGCGGGTGCGCGTCCATATGCTTCCGTTTATTAAGCCCGTTACCATTCGGGCGGTCCACGAAAGAGAGTGCGCGAGCTGGGATGAAGCAATGGCGATCGCGATGGAAACTGTCGAGCTCGATTCGAGCGTGTCCAATATTCTGATGAGCCATCAGTTTTACATGGGCAGTGAAACGAGCGACAGCGAAACTCATTCGGTCGGTACGCTCGATCAGATTTCGACTTCTTTTCTCGAGCCGTTTGACTATGCGGCGCTCGGTCACCTGCATAAGCCGCAGGCAGTCGGCGATGAGCGCTTTCGCTATCCGGGAAGTCTGCTCAAGTATTCCGCTTCGGAACTGGACTGGCCGCGCGCGTTTACCGTACTGGAAACGCAGCCCGATCACTCGGTGAAAATTGAGCGGATTCCTGCGGTGCCCAAACGGGATTTTGTGCGTCTGCAGGGGACGTTTGATGAAATCGTCAGCCGGGAATTTCGACAGAGCGTCAATCCGGAAGACTACGTCTATATCGTTCTCGAAGATGAGCAGGAAGTGTTCCAGGCGTTTGAAAAGCTCTCCAGCATTTACGAGCGCCTGCTGAAAATAGAATATTCCCATCTTCATAAAGGCATCAGCGAGCAGGATCTTCAAAACGTTCAGACGAAAATGAAATCCTTTGAAGAAATCGCCTGCGAATTTTTTGAACTTCAAAACGGCATCGAACCGTCGCCCCAGCAGAAAGAGGCGCTGTTCGATGCCTGGGAGGCTGTCCATGAAACCGATTAATCTGAAAATGAGCGCGTTTGGTCCGTACGCCCGTACGGAAGAGATCGATTTTCGCGTGTTCGAAAACAAGGGACTCTTTCTGATCAGCGGCGATACCGGTGCCGGCAAAACGACAATTTTTGACGGAATCGTCTACGCGTTTTACGGCGAACTGTCCGGGGATGTACGCAAACCGGGCATGCTTCGTTCCAAATACGCCGATCCGTCCACGGAAACGTATGTAGAACTGGTGTTTGAAGTCGGCGATCAGACGTATACGATCCGCCGTTCGCCAGAATACGAACGCCCAAAAACGCGCGGAACCGGCATGACCAAGCGGCCTTCCAGCGTGGAAATGATTCTTCCTGACCACAAAGCCCTGACCAAGCAGATGGAAGTCAGCGCCAAGGTGCAGGATCTGCTCGGGCTGGATATGAAACAGTTCAAGCAGGTCGCCATTCTGGCGCAGGGCGAATTTCTGAAACTGCTGCTGGCCGGGACGCAGGAGCGTACGGAAATTTTCCGGGAACTGTTCAATACGGTTGAGTACGACCGGCTTCAGAAGGAAATCGCCGAACAGGCCAAAGCGTCCGCCCAGACGTGCACGGGCATGGAAGACGACCTTCGGCGCGCCCGTCAGGCGCTTGAAGGGGTGGATGAGGAAACCCGCGAAGATACGGCCTTGTTAAAAGCCTGGCTCATCCAGCAAAATGCCCGCATGGACCAGCTGGCACAGCGCTTTGAAAAGACCACCAATGAAAATGATGCCCTTCAGAAAAAGGCAGGACGTCTGGAAAGCCAGTCTCTGGAGTACCAGAAATGGAAAAAGGCACGCAGTGCCTGGCAGAGTGCAAAGCCGCAGTTTGACCGGCTGCAGGAAGAAGCACAGAAACTCGAAAGCCAGAAGGAGAAATTCGAGCGCCAGAAAACCGAAGAGAAAAAGCTGGAAGAACAGATCACCCGCTATGATGAAGCCCAGACGGCCAGTACCCAGGCTGCTCAGGCGCAGGCGAAAACGAGACAGGCGGCCCAGCTGGCGGAACAGATGCAAAAGCAGCTCGAAGAACGCACTGGACAGATCCAGGACACAAGAAAATCGCTAGAAGCCTTTTCGCAAAGCGAAGTGGAGCTGGAAAAAGTCAAAGTTCTCTTCGATCAGTTTGAAGAAATCCAGAGTCTGGAAAAGAAGCGTCGGACCGAACAGAAAACGCTGGAACAGGAAGAAGGAAACTGCGGCCGCCTTCTTCGCGAAGCCGATCAGGCTATGGAAAGCTACCGGCAGGCCAGTTCTCTGTTTTTAGCCGGGCAGGCCGGCATTCTCGCCAGTCATCTCGAAGACAGTCACCCATGCCCCGTCTGCGGTTCTCTTTCTCATCCATCGCCGGCTGTTTTGCCGGACAATGTCCCGGATGAAAAAACGGTGCAGAAACTGGAGAAGGCCTCTTCGGCAAGCCGCAATGCGGCAGTGCAGGCCTCTCAGACATGCGCGGTACTGCGCAGCCGGATCGGCCAGTCGGATACGCAGATCGCGGCGCTCAAGGAAAAAATCCCTGCTGAGGAAAGTGCAGAGAAAATTACAGCGCGCAAGGCGGAACTCGAAAAAGAAATTCAGCAGAAAGCCAGACTGAAAAAGCAGCTCGATCAGCTGGAAGCTGCGCAGGAAAAAGAGCAGAAGCAGCTCGAAAGCCAGAAAACACAGCTTGCTTCCCTGCAAAGTCAGGAAGCAGCGGCCGTGCAGAAAGCCAAAGTCCTTCGGGAGCAGCTGAGCATTGAAGATCCGCAGAAAGCGAAGGAAGCTCTGGACAGCCTGCGAAAAGAGCGTGCAGTCTATGAAAAAAATGTGAAGGAAAACCAGGCCCAGCTGCAGCTGGCCCGTCGAGAGATCGACCAGGCGCAGGGCGTGCTGTCCACCTTTGAAAAAGAACCGGAAGATCCTGCCAAAGAGCTGGAGAAAACCAGCTTGCAAAAAGAAGAACTTCGAACCCAGCTGTCCGCCTTGCGAAAAGAGCAGCTCAATCTGCAGGCTCTGGTGCAAAACAACCAGCGCCAGCTGAAAATCTGCGAAAAGATCGAAGCCGATCTGCCGGCCGCACGCAAGGAAGCCGGCATGCTGAAAAATCTGTCCGATACGGTAAACGGTTCGCTGAAGGGCGTGCAGAGAATCAATCTGGAAACGTATGTGCAGACTGCTTTTTTTGAACAGATCATCAACCGCGCCAATACACGGCTTTTCACCATGACCAGCGGACAGTATGAATTGAAACGCGCACAGGACGAAGGCGGCCGTGCCAAGTCCGGTCTGGGCCTGGATGTCTGCGACCATTTCAACGATTCCGTACGGCCGGTACGAAGTCTGTCCGGCGGCGAACAGTTCCTGGCTTCTCTCTGTCTCGCATTGGGTCTCTCGGAAGAGATTCAGGCAAGCGCTGGCGGAGTTCGTCTCGAAACGCTGTTTGTCGACGAAGGCTTTGGATCGCTGGACGAAGAATGCCTCAGCAAAGCAATCGACGCGCTGGGCCAGATTGCATCTTCCCGAATGGTCGGCATCATTTCCCACGTCGAATCTCTGATGAACCGGATCGACAATCAGATTATGGTGCGCAAGGATCCGTCCAAAGGCAGCTATGTGACCATTCAGACAGCCTGAATCTGTTCGTAAAGCGAGGAAAGAAAAAGTACCTCGCCGGGCGGCTGCATAAACTTTCGAAAAACGATAAAGCTTTTGGCCAAAGATAAAGCCAAAGGCTTTTTGTCTGCCAGACTGAAGGGTTATCCCAAAACGACATAGAAGCTTTAGACGCTGCGGGGATTGTTTTCTGAAGTGTACCCCATGTCAAGGACACGATAATTAGAGAGAACCCTTTGTTCGGACACGTTATCCCTATTATCTGTTTGTCTGTTGTTTGAGCAGGATTTGTGAACAAATCCGATGAAGCGATGCGCT
>NZ_JAHDSX010000078.1:0-5758 GCF_020969955.1 Allobaculum fili
CGAAGATATCCGTTCGACTTGCATGTATTAGGCATGCCGCCAGCGTTCATCCTGAGCCAGGATCAAACTCTCCATTTGATATTGACTCAAACGCTTATGCGTTTAATGTTTCGTGAATAAATGATTGCTCGAGTACTTTTTGTGATTTTAAGAATCGACGTTGTGTATTTCGAATTTCTTGATCTGTCTGTAAAGTTTTCAAAGAGCCATCTGCTTGTGAGAAACTCGATGCCTCTCACAAGGCTTGTTTATCATATCATCTGCAGAAATCTCTGTCAACAACTGTTTGTGAATTTCTTTATGATTTTCACTTAAGCTGTTTTCTTCGATATCTAAAGGTGATTTGATGCGTTTTGGAAGTCATTTCCTTAACGCTCACTTAGAATATCACAGCATTTTCTCCTATGCAAGCCTTATTTGTGAATTTTTAAAACATTTTCACATCTAGGAATTGCTAGAGATTCAGCTGTGTTCTTCAAGCGGCTGTCTGCTTTCAAACAGCTTTGTTAAGATACTCCTTCTTTACGGAATCTGTCAAATTAAAATACTCTCGCCGCATTTTCCAGAAAATTGAAATAGTAAATTCCAGTCCTGGGCGATTTTTTTCGTTTCGTCTTTCTGGAAATTCTAACTTCCATTTCGAACTTAAATTCCAGTTTTCTTTCCTGCGAACCGCGCGTCTGCTGGATCTTCTGCCTGCAGAACCTGGCAGACAAAAAGGCTGCTCAAATGCAGGACAGAACCGTCTGTCTTCGAGCAGCCTGGATTCTCAAGTCGAGCACGATGGGAAAAGGACTATCCGTTTCCACGGGATCCGCGCACTGTTTGAGATTTTTCTGTTTTTATTTCTGATCCATTTTCGCGAGCAGTCTGGGAACGATCAGGTAAGAAAGCACGACGCAAAGCACCATAATGGCAAAGCATGTCCACAGAAAATCGGTCTGCATGCTGAAAGGGGCTGCATCGGCTGTGGCCATCGCTTTCGCCGAAGCCTCATTCAGTTTGATGCTCCACAGAGCAACGCAGGCACCGCCGGGCAGGAGAGATCCAAAAATACCCAGGATGAAGGCGCTCTTTGGCAGCATGGTGATCAGCGGAATGCCAAAGCCGAGGGCGGAAAACGACAGAATCCAGCCGAGCAGAATATTGATCAGTACAACTTCCTGATCTTTTCCAAAGCCAAGACCATAGACGATTGCCAGACTGAGTCCGAACCCAAACAGTCCGCAAAGCAGACTGAGGATATATTTTTCGCGGATGGCGGTCGGTCTGGAAATGGGCAGTGCGGTCTGATACAGATTCCATCCGCTCATTCGATCGGTAATGATCGACGCTACGCCCTGCATCAGAAAATAAATTGTAATATAGGAAATCAAGCCTTCACTGGCGTCCATCCAGATCATGAAAATACTGATCAGGGCGAAGATTCCCAGCATTACAATCCACTGGGTTTTCAGCATCATGAAGTCCTTTTTCATAAGTCCTTTCATCGGCTTTCTCCTTTCCGCTGCCCTTTGGACAGCATGACGATCATTTCATCGAGCGTCGCCGGATGAATTGCATAATCCGGATACCGCCGGCTGAACTCGGTACGGTCTTTGACCAGCATTTCGGTATGCAGACTTTGCGCTCTTGCAGCCAGGATCAGCTGCTCATCGACGAACTGAACCTGATCCGCGGTCAGCTGGGCAATGCCAAACCGATCGATTTCCTCACGGTCGAGCTCGAACAGGATTTTTCCGTCCTGAATGTAGAGAATCGAATCTGCAATCCGTTCCAGATCCGAAGTAATATGACTCGTCATCAAAATGGCATGGTTTTCGTCTTCCATGAATTCCTGCAGCAGATCCAGAATTTCTTCGCGTACGACCGGATCCAGTCCGGCGGTCGCCTCATCAAGCAGAAGCAGGTCCGGCTGATGCGCCAGTGCCGTCGCAATCGAGAGTTTCATGTACATGCCGCGGGAGAGATGGGCAATTTTCCGATCCAGCGGTACCTGAAAACGATCCAGAAAACGGAAGAAGTAGTCTTCCTGCCAGTTTTCATAAATCGTCTTCATGATGGACGAGATTTCTTTTGGCGTGAATGCGCCCGGCAGACCTTTGGAGTCGCCGGAATAGCCGATTTGGTTGTGCAGGCGCGCATTGTCCAGGGCATTTTCGCCGTACATCAGAATTTCGCCGGACTGGGGAATGTCCTGTCCAAGAATGCATCGAATCGTTGTACTCTTTCCCGAGCCGTTTTCACCGACCATGCCGACAACCCGGCCGGCCGGGACGGTAAAGGAAACGTCCTTCAAAGAAAAATCCTTAAAGGCTTTATTGAGACGGGTTACTTTAAGTGCGTCTTTCATACTTCGTCTTCCTCATACAGCAAAGAAACCAGATTCAGCAGCTCTTCCAGAGTCATCTGCGTTTCTTTCGCTTTTTTAATCAGCGCTTCCGCACAGGCTTCCACTTCTTTCTGTCTGGCTTCCTGCGCTGCCTGGCTGTCGATCTGGGCAACAACGGTTCCCCGCCCGACAGCCGACTCAATCAGGCCTTCCTGTTTCAGATCTTCGTAGGCTTTCTGAACGGTAATGACGCTGACTTTCAACATTTTTGCCAGAGCCCGCATGCTGGGAACCGACTGACCCGGGTTCAGCTTGCCGGAAAGGATCTGGCTTCGCATCTGTGTTTCGATCTGCTCATAAATAGGGACGTCTCCCCGAAAGCTAAGAACGATTTCCAGTTCCATAATGGGTGATCTCCTTTTAGATATTGTATATATACAATCAGTACATTAAACACATTTCAAACGTTTGGCAAGAGCTCCGCAAAAATATTCGAATGAGACCTTTTACGCGATGCATTTCCCGCTCCCTGTTAAAAGCCAGACAAAAAGGAAGAGAAACGCTTCGCCTGTCTTCTCTTCTTCTGGATGGAATCCATCGCTTGGATGGAAGCCATCGCTCATTGCGGATATAAACGGTCCGCTTATGAGCAAGGCGTGCATTTCTCTTCCTGATTTTGTATTGCGTTGTCTATTGGGTGTTGTATGGCAATTCGTTTCGCGCTTTGAATACGAGCTGGTATTCGGGCGGCTTAGTCGTGAACAGTCAGGCTGTGCAGCATTTCCACAAATCTATACGCAAATCGGCTACTGGAACGAAGTAGTCAAACGGAATCTTCCCAGAACTCATTTTCTGACCATCGATAACAACGCCACCTTTACCAGCGCAGCCGGGATTGGCGCCTTCCCCTACTTTGTTTCCAACTGGCTTCCGCATGCGAATGAAGGCGTCGTCGTCCGTCCCGTCGAAGACATGACCATTCAGTACTGGCTCGTCTGTCTTCGCCAGAATCAGGAAATGGTCCGTTTCATTCGATCGCTCTGAAGATCTCTGAGAAACACGCAGTCAGGGACAGCGGTCCGGCGAGCAATGTTTCTGAGATCCTGGTTCGAATTCTCTGCTGGCTCTATACTGGCTTTCCACTGGTTCTCTGTACCGATACTCTGTATCGATTTTCTGTACTCCGTCTTCGAGCGCACTGAAAAAAGACAAAGACAGGCTGCCCATCCGGTATTTTTTCCGTTTGAGCAGCCTGTTTTTCAATTTGTATTTCTGTTCTGAACTTCTTTGTACAGGGTAGGCACCTGCAGTAGAAATCGTCTGTTTAATGGATCAGACGCTCGTAGAAGCTTTTCTGCTGGCGGGCTTCCTCTTCAAACGCCTTCTGGACCTTCTGGTAAACCGGGTGGTCGAGGACCGGATAGCGCTGCGTGCGAAGCGGGCGGCTTCCGACACGGAAGATGATTTCTTTTCCGACCGGCATAGAGAGCACGTCTTCCAGCGGCAGATTTGCGCGAATGCTGACGTTTTTTGCCGTCTGCAAGTCCATGCCGCCAAGATAGACGTATGTGTTGCAGTTGTTGATAATCGTCGTCGCATCCTCCCGTCCATACATTTTGTTCAGCTGAGATTCGGACTGCAGAAGAAGGGTAACGGAAATGTTCTTTTCGCGGAAAACCGAAATCATTTCCGGAAAGTTTTCGATGCAGCCGCCGCTCGCAAAGTCGTCGCAGATCATGTGTACGCCAATCGGCAGACGGCCGGAACCGCACGTATCCGCGAAGTGAAACAGCGTACGGAACACCTGGCCGTAAAAGATATTCAAATAATTCTGAAGACCATTGTTTGTGCTCGAAGTGGAAACAAACAGAACGGTTTTCTTCCAGCCCATCTCCGCAATATCCAGCCTCTCCTTCTTGCGAAGCAGTTCCCGCATGGATGAAGGAAACAGGCGGTCGATTTTGGAGTTCAGATCGCTGAAAATACATCCGGCTGTCCGGATCGGCGTACTGACAAACGTTGACCAGCAGCGGGCCTCAAAGCTGTCCGGCGCAATTTCCAGAATTTCCCGGAATTCCTTATCCACGCTCGTCTGCACCAGATCGCGCGAATAGTCCAGGTGAATGCGGCTGTGAAACTGCAGCACCTCGTCCAGACCGGCTCCCGGATGAAGGCGGCACACATGCGCAATTTCGGCGCTGAACAGCGAAGCAGCGGCCTGTGCCCAGTATGGATCGGCTTGCGAATACGGATTTTTCTGCCCGTCGCCCACGATGAGCGAGGTGGCAAAATACTCGATGTCTTCATCGGACATCATGTAATCGAGCGGATCAAAGCGGACATCCGATCGTTCCGGATCGATGAAATTCAGATCAATCACTTTGTAGCCGCGCTCTTCAAACAGACGGCGGTACGTATTGACCAGACGGCGCTTGGTGACGGTAACGACCAGAGACGATTCGGTCGTTTCCAGCAGGCGCGGTTCGCAGATGGACATCGTTTTTCCGCTCCCGGAAAAGCCGCAGACCATCACGTTGTTGTTGATGCCAGTCAGAGCGCAGTCGCTCGAATAAATCGCGCGATCGCCGAGAATGATTTTTTCACTCATACGCTTATCCCTCCTGAATCAGTTCTCCCAGCTGTGCCTTTCCATCGCACAGCCCAAAATCGATGGCTTCCTGCAAGGTGAAATACCGGTCTTTGGCGGACGCTTCCTCAATTTCCTGCACGCTCTTTTTCGTATGTGCAGCCAGAATTTCATGAATGCGTCCGGAATAGTCGGCGAGTCTTTTCATGACTTCCTTCAGCGATTCATGGTTTCCCGCAAACGAAGAATTCAGCAGAGGCTCATGAATCATGAGCTGGCTGTCTTCAAACATCAGACGCTTCGCGCCTGCCGCAAACAGAACGGCAGCCATCGAATAGCCTTTCTGCATGCAGACGGTATGGATGGGTGCCGGACTCGACTGCATGGCGTCATAAATCAGCAGGCCGGCCCCAACTTCCCCGCCGGGTGAATTGATATACAGATCAATGGGCTGACTGGGATCTTCCTCATTGAGTGTCAGCAGCTGCAAAACGATGCTGTTGGCTTTTTCTTCATCCACTTCTCCAAACACCAGGATGCGCCGTCTGGACAGATGCCGGGTTTCCATAGGAATCAGGGTGGTTCCCTGACAGGTCTTTTCACTCAGATACATAACTGGCCTCCTTTACCAGGAAAGAAGAAGTTCGACCTGCACCTCGTCCGGGTCTGCAGGCTTTCCTTTTCTTCTTTCCTGTCCTGATTCAGTTATACGAAGTAAGCGTCAAATAAAAGACGGGTATTTTCTCGACCGCCTCCTTGGGATAATTCCTTTATTCAAGGAGGCTTTTTCATGGAATCAATCATCCCTGCAATCGATCTCGGTATCGATTTCTCCAAAG
>NZ_JAHDSX010000079.1:0-4544 GCF_020969955.1 Allobaculum fili
CTTGTTTATCCTATCATCGTCAGAAATTTCTGTCAACAGTTATTCGTGAAATTCTTCAAGATTTTCACTTAAGCTGTTTTCTTAGATATCTAAAGGTGATTTGACGACTGAGAGAAGCGATTTCCCTCAGCGCTCAACTATAATAACACGGGCATCGAAGTGACGCAAGCATTATTTGTGAATTTTTAAAACAATTTCACGACTAGCTGATTGGGCTGTTATTTCGCTTTTTGCGTACAAACAGCTTTTCATTTATACACCTCAAAAAGAAAGAACGCAAATCTTATGCTCCTGGGATCGCCCCCCAGAAAATTGATTTTCCGTCTGCTTTCTGTACAGCTCATCGGGTTTCCATAAAAAAGGAGGACTCTGGTTTTACTTTCCAGAGTCCTCACAATCGGTTTAAAGCGTACGGCATCCAGATTCAGATGCCGTTTCGAACGTTCCTTTTTCGAACAGACTGAGCTTAGTCATTCTGTACTGTAGGAAGGTGATTCGCATTGGGGAGAAGACGCAGGGCCAGAAGAAGCGCATGGAGCGTTTCGACTTCCTGGTCGACCTGATCCTGACTTTCCGGATGATTCAGGATTGCTTTGGCCGTTTCTGTTTCTTCTGCCAGCTGCGTCCAGCCTGTGCTTTCGTAGTCGGTTTCCTCAAATTTGAGGTGATCGACTTTATCTGTGAGCTGAGCGAGCAGTTCCGTATGGATCGTTTCCATTTCTTCCGGGGCAATCGTGTGCGCAGCTGCCTGCATTGCATCCGCAACCGCTTTGGTCTGTGCATGAACGCTCATTCTCACCTCCTGAGAAGAGGCAACGGCCGAGCCATAGCTGCTCGTCTGCGACGGCTTGCTCATGCTGTCAACGGCGCTCTGCAGGCTGGCTTTTGCACTCTCGTCGAGATCTTCATTTGCGAGCAGCCAGCGAACTTTCGCACTGTCGCGAATACCCTGCCTGAGCATTTCATAACGCGGGGTACTGTAATAGTTCTTGCCCTGAATCAGATCGGTATTACCTCTCTCAAGCGGATAGATAAACCAGCCGTCTCCCGGTTCCCAATAGCGGTAAGTAGCGTCGCCGTGCATGTCATAGACGTAGTTATCGAATGCCCAGCGCATGTAACCGTCGGTTTTGAGGGTAACGGTATAGAACATATCCCAGTAGTTGTCGCCTGGATCGGAAATCATGAAGTTCGACGGATAGTCGCCCGTGCACGTATAGAACGTGGTGTTCAGACCTTTTTCGCGTCGATGCTCGGACAGCGCAGCCGTTTGTTCCTTGGATGTATTGCCCAGGTTGACGGAAATATCGTCAATCTTATCTGTGAAATCGTAATAGGACGGAGCACTGTAGTTCAGTGCGGAAGAAATCTTGAACTGTTTGCCGTCTTCGGTCTTAATCGAATCGATCAGCTCAACAGCCGGTTCCAGCATATCCAGACTTCTTTCATCCATGGAAATATAGGTGATGTCGGTCCATCCTTTTTCCTCGGAATGCTGCAGATAGTCCTGCAGAAAGTCGGTCCAGATTTCTTTCCATTCGTCGCTTCCCGGCGTAAAGGTCTGGGATTTGGTCGAGCTCGTTGCTTCATCAAACCACGAAATCTGGTTGTTCCATGGAACGATGGAATAGGCCTTGATCTGACCAATGCCGTTGGCTGGATCCAGAACGCCGCATTCAATCATGAAATTGATCCAGGTATCGTACCAGGAATAGTCGAAATCCCAGGTACCGTCAGACTTCTTCGTCCACTGCACCATGGACAGGTCGTTATAGAACGACTGATGGCCCCAGGCCTGATCCACAATATTGGCTACCGCATCGTGACCGCCGATGGCCGCATAGTCTTCGTAGGAATCACGCATGAGATCCAGATGTTCTTGGGTGAAATAGAAATCTTTCTGACTGTCTGTGCAAATCGATCCCTTGTTATTGGCACCTAAGCCAAGATAGTTGTCCGCTACCGAGAACGGATGCTGCCAGAGCTGAATTCCAGTCAGTTCCGGATCCGGCTGCTGTACATTAATGACTTCCAGCGTATAGTCGAGTTCCTTCAGCGAAGACGCTTCATCGCAGGAGATACGAACCTTGCCTTTGTACGTACCCGGTTTCGTCGAAGCGGTCGTGCCAAACTGGATCCAGGCAAAGCGAATCGACTGTGCAGGAATGGTAATCTTGCCGGGATTGCCGATCAGATCCGGGAACTCCTTAACCGGCGCACCCGAATTGCCGCGTCCAATATTGGCCGTAGTCGTTTCGAGCCAGCCATAATGCATGGCTGATGCCGGCAGTTTATCTCCGTCTTCATTCACGAAATCGGAAAAACTCAGTTCTACGTTATGAAGGTCTTCGCCCATGGACGCTACGTTGACTTTCGAGTTGATCGTGTCATTTTTCCAGAGCGTTCCCTTAAATGAATCGCCCTCACCCGCATAGAGGCTCGAATAGTTTTCCGGAAGATCCAGAAGCTTTTCGTTGCCGACATAGGCATTCATCGTCGACAGATCGGGATCGACATTGAGAACAATTGAAGCGCTGATTTCCGGATGATCTTTCAGTGCTGCCATAATGGTTACCTTTTTCTTTTCTGTAACGACATCCTTGCCAGCGATGGTGACTTTTCCGTTTTCATCCACTGCGGCAATTGTCGGGTCGCTGCTCGTCCAGACGAGAGTACCCGTCGAATTCCATGGCTGGAACTCTTTTTCGAGTGTCAGTTCTGTTCCTGGAATTGCTGTCGTCGCTGTACTGTGAAGAGAAACAGAAATCGGTGTCAGTTCCTCATGATAGACTTTCAGATAATCGAGCTGAATGGCCATATCGGGCTGATCCTTCAGTTCCACTTTCAGCGTATGTTCGCCTTCTTCAAGCGTATCTGAAGCCCAGATCAGCTGCTGATTCACACGCGTATCGCTCGTAGCGCTGGCGGTTCCCACTTCTACGCCGTCAATAGAGAACGTATAAACGCCATGACCAGGGGCTTTGGTTGCCCACATTTCGACTTTATTGCCGATGAACTTCATTTCAAAGGAGTCTCCGTCATAGGCATAGTGCTCATATCCGTCGTGAAATGCGTCTGGATAAGCTGTACCGCCGCCTTTCCAGTTTCCGTTGTATTTCACTTTAAAGAGCTCATCATCTTCCGTGATGTCCATATCTTCGACGATCGTATAGCCCTTGAACGGTTCTGGTTCACCACTCGACCAGACTTTAAAGTAAGTAACGCTCATTCCATAAAGCGTTCCGGAAGCCGCCGCATTGGCTTCATCCAGAATGGTCAGCTTCAGCGTATGCTCTTTTTCATCCAGGTTAAGATTCGAATCTTCGGAACTGAACAGGAGCGTATCCGCTCCGGTTCGGCTTTCGGCCCACGCATCGCAGGTAACGGCTTCTCCGTCATCAATGGAAACGGAAAACTTCCGATGATTGGGGGCTTTTACACCGTAGATTTCCACTTTCTGGCCTGTAAACGTAAAAGTCAGACTGGCGCCAGCCTGATTGGCATAATGCTCGGTTGCAGCCGGATCGCCGCTTCCGCCTGCTGTCCATCCGCCGTTATTCGCGTTGCCTTCGGAATAGGCAATGGAGGCGTCCGTGTCATCCACTGTTTTTTCGGTAAGAGTTTCTGCCTGCGGCATCAGCGCTGCATTTTTCATGATCGTTTGAGCCGGTGTCCAGGATTTCGCCAGAACCGGAACAGGAACAATCAGACTCATTGCCATGCTGCCTGCGCAAAACAGGCTTCCCATTCTGCCAAACGTTTTCGCTCTGGCAGATGTTCTGCTGTGATTCTTCATAAATCCTCACTTTCTTTCTCGACCGAAAGCACAGAACCCGATTGGGAATCCATGCTCCCAGTAAAATCAGCGGTCAAGAACGGTTGTTTTCCAGCTGCACTGCCCGCTGCAGCCTGTCTTTTGAATTTGCCCGATTAAAAGACGAAACGTCTATTCTTTTCCGCTTTCATCCATCATCTTAACGTATTTACGAAATCCCAAAGATTTCAATTTTTGTGAAATCCGCAATCCAATTTCAGTTTGTTTGAAAAAATTTTGAACAGCGTTCCGCTCAGAACTGAATCTTTACACCGCTTCTGGACCAGTTCTACCTGCTGTCCGGGCGGACGGCAGCGACCGGATCAGATCCCGGATTTCTCACTTCCAGAACGCAGACTATGAAAAAATCCCCGAAAGATATAGGATTTCTCCTTTATCCTTCGGGGATTTCATTTTGTCTGGCAGCTTCCTATCTTTGCCTTGCGGCTATTGTCGGCGTTCTGCAGCTTAACGGCTGTGTGCGAGATGGGAACAGGTGTATCCTGCAGGCTATCGCCACCATACTTAGATTTTTTGAATGGATCTTCCAAAAACAAACATCAGTCTTCTAACATAACGATCTAACGCGATCGTTGGTTTCCATAGTGGCTTCTTGCGTATAGCTTTCTCGAATCTTAGATTAAGCTTTCGACCGATTAGTACTGGCCAACTCCGCGAATCACTTCGCTTCCATCTCCAGCCTATCGCCTTGTCGTCTTCAAGGGGTCTT